>JALYXE010000331.1 GCA_030947265.1 Acidobacteriota bacterium | reverse complement strand
GGTTTGGCGTCGACCGCGCTTTACGAAGATGATGGACTGAGTCCCGCTTACAAACGCGGAGCTTTTCGCCGCACAACTGTAAATGCAAAGCGGGTCGCGAACGGCTATCTGGTAAGCGTGGGTGCCCCCGTGGGCCAATTTAACCCCGGCGCGAGAAAGTTCAGTTTTGTAATCAAGCCGGCCCCGACTAACAGAATTATAACCGTGCCAGATGACGGCAGAGCCCGACAGATCGAAATCAAATAACGAAGGAGTACTAATTCACTTGAAAGCGATCACTGCATTCTTCTTCACTATTCTTCTGGTGTGTTCACTGACCATGTTTAGCTTCGCTCAGCAGGCCGCGACGGCGACGCTCAGTGGAAGGGTTCTCGATCCGAACGGCGCGGTAATACTGGGCGCGGCGGTGACGGCTACGCAGAAGGCGACCGGCGTGAAGCGCGAAACTACGACCAACGACGAAGGGGTCTTTGTATTGTCAAATCTACCTCCCGGAGAATACGACTTAAGAATTCAGGCCGGAGGTTTTGCTGATAAGGTTTCGCAGGCTCCTATAGTAGTTCAGGTCGGCCAGACGACAACTCTCGATGCGAAGCTCGAAGTCGGAGCCACTACTACGACTGTTGACCTGATCGGAGAAGTACCTTTAGTCGAAACGGACACTTCGACGGTCGACGGAGTGATCAACGAACGTGAGATCCAGCATCTGCCTCTCAACGGTCGCAACTTCCTCGAACTGGCCTTACTAATTCCCGGGAACTCTCCGGCGCCCAATTTCGATCCGACGAAAACCAATACGGTGGTTATTTCTTCGGCGGGCCAACTGGGGCGTGGCGGCAATGTCACTGTGGACGGCGCTGACGACAATGACGATGTGGTCGGCGGCGCGGTGCAGAATATTTCTCAGGAGGCGGTGCAGGAATTTCAAGTGGCGACCAATAGATTCTCGGCACAACTCGGTCGTTCAGGTTCTTCTGTGGTCAACATTGTAACGAAAGCGGGCTCCAACGAGTTTCATGGATCCGGCTCCTTCTACTTTCGCGACAAATCGCTGCAGGGACTGCCTGCCACATTCGATCGTACGATCGGGCAAGCGCCGCCATTTCATCGCGAGCAATATGCCTTTGCGCTCGGCGGGCCGATTAAGCCAGATCAGGCGTGGTTCTTTGGTTCGCTTGAATACCGGAATCAGAAAGGCGCGGTTCTGGTTGGGTCGCGAAATCTTGCCACGCGTTCGATCGTTAAGAGCTTTGCCGAGGCACCACTGCATGACACGTTGAGCACCGAGCGCTTCGACTGGCATCCTACCGATCAAGATCAGTTTACTGCTCGTTATTCGCTCGAACGCGAAGACGATGTCACGGCCAGCACCTTGATTCGCGCGATTGGTTCCGCTTCGCAACGGCAATCGAGCACAAATCACACGTATTCGCTCCTGCTTAACTACACGCGAGTGTTGACGGCGCGAGACCTCAACAGCTTCAACTTCAGCGTCAGCAGTTTTATCAACCGCACCCAGCCGGTAACGATTGCGCCGCAGCTTACTTTCCCGAGCATCCAGGATGGCGCTTCGTTTCGCGTGCCGCAGCAAACAAAGCAGCGGCGCTATCAACTCAGCGACAGCTTCTCCATGCTTCGAGGCACTCACGCGCTGACCCTCGGGGGAGAGATTCAGCGCGTGCAGTCCGATTTCAATCTGGGAGTGTTTCAGCAGGGCCGCATTGAACTCATCGAAGACTTTCCCGATTTCGACCGCAACGGTGATGGCCGGGTCGACGATAACGATCTGCTCTTTGTGGTCACCTTGCGCAGTGGGAAACCGACGGAGCCGCTGATCATTCCTGCCGCCGACAATACCTACATCGCCGCTTTCTTTCAGGACGATTGGCGCGTGAGCCCGCGACTGGTTCTGAACCTCGGCCTGCGTTATGAGCTGGATACCGACGTCAATAATGTCAGTCGTGTAAATCAACTCAATCCGCTGATTCTGCCGTTTCTGCGTGGGAAAAGGTCAGCGGATAAGAACAACTTCGGGCCACGGCTTGGGTTCAACTACTCGAGCAAAGATGGACGCATGAGCCTTCATGGCGGCTACGGCATCTACTACGATCGAGTGACGCTGGAGATTCAATCGCTCGAGCGCGGGCTTGATGGTCGCGCTCTTCCCATCGAGGTGCGCGCGGGTAATTTCTTCTTCATTCCTCCGCAATTTCCTTTTGATCCGGCCAACGGCAGATTTCCGCCGGGAGCGCCGACCTTACCCAATCCGTTTTCCGGCTTCATCCTGCCCGGCGCCGGCGCAGGTGGCATCAACATCATCGATAACGGTTTGCAGAACCCGATGGTGCAGCAGATGAACGTTGGCATTCAGCGCGAGTTCGGTCATAACTATATTTTGCGCGCCGACTACCTGCACAACCATGGCACTCACTTCATCATTGGTCGGACCATCGGCAGCGTCTTTAATCCAGTGGTTGGCGGCCCGGACCTGGTGAAAAATCTCGAGTCCAGCGTCAAGATAAAATACGATGGATTGCTATTGAGTTTCGAGAAGCGTTTCTCAGGCCGTTATCAGTTCCGTGCTTCTTACACACTCTCAAAAACTTTCAACTACGCAAACGACGATCAGATTCCTTTCTCGAACGGTCCGATGGATTCCAATAATCTTCAGGTCGAGTATGGACCAACGCCGAATGATCAGCGCCATCGCTTTGTCTTCTCCGGAGTGTTTGATCTCCCCTTCGGCATTCAGCTGGCGCCAATTGTCACACTTGCCTCCGGCGTGCCGATGGACATCCTCTTGCCCGATGGCAGCACGCGCGTACCTGCGCTGCAACGAAATGCGGGCGGGCGATTGTTCCGGACAGGTGGGGAGCTCAATGCATTCATTCAGAAGTTCAATGCCGGCCGCGCGGTAGCAGCGCAGCTCCCTTTGGTCCCCAATGACGCGCGTTTTAATGACAGCTTTGATTCGTTTGATCTCCGGCTGTCGAAGATTTTGAAGATCGGTGAGCGTCTGAAGATCGAGCCTATCGCCGAAGTCTTCAACCTTTTCAACGTCACAAACGTGCTGGGTGTCTCGAACGTTAACTATTCGGGATTCGCAAATGTGCTGGTGCGCGACAGTAACGATCCTGCAAACGCCGGCTTTCTGCGGTCGTCGAGCTTTGGGCGACCGGTGACGACGGCCGGTGGCGTGTTCGGCTCTGGTGGGCCGCGCGCGTTCCAGTTTGCCGCGCGCGTGATGTTCTGAGTCATCATCAGTGCCGACCCCCAACGAACTCAAACGACAGATTGGCATTCGCACTGTCACCGCAATGGTGATTGGTGAAGTCATTGCGGTCGGTATTTTTCTCACTCCGGCAGGCATGGCCAAGTCGCTCGGCTCGCCGCTCTGGTTATTGATTGTCTGGCTGCTGATGGGCGCGATGGCCATCTGCGGCGCTCTCTGTTATAGCGAGTTGGCCGTGAGATATCCGGAAGCAGGCGGTGGCTATGTTTACCTGCGCGAAGCTTACGGAAAACCAGTTGCCTTTTTGTATGGGTGGATGGCGTTGCTGGTAATGGACCCCGGTTTGACGGCTGCACTCGCTGTCGGCGTGGCGGGCTATGCCGGCTATATCTTCAGGCTTTCCCCCATCGCACTTAAAGCGGTGGCCATCGCGACGATTCTTCTGATTGCGGCGATTAACATACGCGGCGTTCAGATTGGCGCCGGAGTGCTGCGCGGACTCACGATATTAAAGCTCGGTTTACTCCTATTCCTTCTGCTTTGGGGTTTTGGTTTACGGCTTGGTAACTGGTCGAACTTTACGCCGTTGCTAGCGCAGCGAGCACATTCAGCGCCGCTCATGAGCGCATTGGCTGTTGCCATGGTCGCGGCCTTCTTCTCCTTCGGTGGATGGTGGGATGTGACAAAGGTGGCCGGCGAGATACGCGATCCCTCGTCTACGCTGCCGCGGGCGCTGCTTTACGGCGTCACGATCGTCACGCTCGTTTACATTCTTACCAGTGCGGCGTTCCTTTATCTTGTGCCACTGGAAGCGGTCAGCTCGGGTGAAACTTTTGCGGCCCAGGCAGGTCAGGTTCTGTTTGGAAGAGCGGGCGGACAGGTGTTTGCGGCGATCGTTGTGGTTACGGTGCTGGGAAGCCTGGTCGCAATCATCATGTCGGCACCGCGGGTCTATTTTGCAATGGCCCGCGATGGATTGTTCATCTCCGCTGCCGCTTCCGTTCATCCACGATTCGGAACGCCGGCCCGCGCCATTGCTCTGCAAGCGCTCCTGGCTTCAGCCCTGGTGATGCTCGGCACTTTCAATCAGATCGTTTCTTATTTCATCTTTGTTGTCGTGATCTTTATCGCGCTCACGGTTGCGGCCCTTTTTGTATTGCGACGTAAACAGTCCGGTAAACCAGAATATCTGACGCCCGGTTATCCAGTAACTCCCATCATATTCTTGCTGCTGGTTACACTGTTACTTTTCCTTCTGGGGAGCAATAATCCTAAACAAGCCATCATGGGAATTGGAGTGGTAACGCTGGGGATTCCGGTTTACTATCTTCTGAATCGTCGTCGTCTCTGGCATTTTACAAACCGAGTAAACTTGTCCTTATGACCTGGATCAAAACTATCCCAATCTCCGAAGCTGACGAGAAATTGCGGCGTGCCGTTGAAGCGCAGCGTGAATGGTATCCAACGGAATATGCAACACCGATTCACCCCACTCCGGATGGTCAAACATCCGGTATCGTGGCTTCGCATAGTCTGATTCCCGACGCTCTGTATCACGCGTTTGCAACGTTCGGCGCTTTAATGTCTCCCGATTTGCCGTTAACGAGACGACAACACGAGATGATCACGACCGTCGTGTCCGTCGCCAACCGCTGCCATTATTGAATCGAGTCCCACGCAGAGTTTCTGCGTCGAGTCACTTTGGATGAAGAGTTGGTGAAAGCCCTGCAAGAGGACTACAAGACTGCTCCAATTTCAGATCAGGACAGAATCATGCTGGATTACGTGGCGCAATTGACACGTGATGCCACACGCATTTCAAGGCAGGATCACGAACGGCTGCGGGCCACCGGCTTTGACGACCGGGCAATCCTGCAGATCACGCTGATCGCCTCATGGTTTAATTACATAAATCGCGTGGCAGATGCCCTGGGTGTCGGTAGAGACTAGGCACCAAACGAACAGTCCTGCTCTCGGAACGCTACTTACTGTCCAATTGGTGGATCTGAAACAGTTGCGGGTTGTGTTTCGTTGACGTGAATCGTGTTGCTGTCGGAGTCGAGATAGAAATGGTTCTTTCCGGTCGCGCCCACTCCTTCAGTGATCTGCGGATCTGCATTGATTGCGAACCCAGCTTGCGTCGTAGTCGATTTGGCAATGACGCGCATCTGGTATACATAGCCGTCTACTACCGGCGTCGTTCCGGCAAACCGGCTGTCAAGCATGTTTTCTTTCAACATCTCATCGAAGGTTCCAAACGTCCTGCGCTGGTGAGAGTTGAAATAGAGCATCTGTTGTTCGGCGATTGTTCTCAGCGTTTTAATAGCTGCTGCCTCGTTGGCCGACTTGACCGCGGCCTTCCAGCCGGTCACGCCGACAGCGATCAGGATGCCAATGATCGCGATCACGATCATCAGTTCGATAAGCGAGAAACCACGTTCAGCGATAAGATTGTTGGGGTGCGATTTCATAAAATCTCCTTGCGCCTGATTACACGTGTGAACCCATTCCAGGTTCCCGCGATTGCCCGGGAAGTGGATTAACCGCTCTGTAATCAAGCCAGAACCTAGTCTACTACACTAGATTGGTAACGTCATGTCAGGAGATTAGTGGATCGCTCAACATTGATGTAGCCACACAAGCTAAGAGAATTTACAGGTTGGCTCAAGATCCAGAGCCGCAAACTTCGAATCAACCACTCAATCTGACAGGAGGCTGAAGTTTAGTGGTTGATTCTGTGTTGAGTGGTGTTGCAGCTTGAACTGGAGCGGGGGCGCGCTGCGCTTTGACCCCTGAACAACCTGCAAATTCGCTGAGCTTGAATTATCAAATCAAGGTTGAGAGCCATTGCCACTGAAGCTAAGAGCGCGCGGCGCTTTGCCCCCTTCCCAACCTGAGACGAAGCTGAAGTTTAATGGTTCGATATGAATGAGAGTTTTTTGGCAGGGTTAGACGTGCGAGAGCGCCTTCCAGCATGTAGAATGAAGAAAATCCAGCTTAGGTGGGGAACTATTTGATGAGACGTCTCGATACAGTAAGGGGAAAAACGCCGCTGGTCGCTTCTGATGCGGTTGAGAAAATCGAGCGTCTACAGCAGGCAATCGAAACGGTAATTAAAGGTAAGGCTGAAGCTGTCCGCCTGGGGATAGTAACGCTAATGGCCGGCGGGCATTTGCTTGTCGAAGATGTTCCCGGAGTTGGCAAAACGACGCTGGCACATGCCATGGCCCGCGCCCTCCATTGCACGTTTCAACGCATACAGTTCACTTCTGACCTGTTGCCGTCGGACGTTATTGGACTTTCAATCTACAATCAGCACACTGGCGTGTTTGAGTGGAAACCCGGGCCGATTTTCGCGAATGTGGTGTTGGCCGATGAGATCAATCGCACCACGCCAAAAAAGCAGTCTGCCATGCACGACGCGAAGGCCGAACGGCATGTTACGGCCGAAGGTGTTACTCGTCCCTTGCCAGCCCCGTTTATCGTGCTGGCAACTCAAAACCCGATTGAGCACCATGGAACGTATCCGCTGCCCGAATCGCAGCTCGACCGCTTCATGTTGCGGCTGCGAATAGGCTATCCGGCCACTGATGACGAAAGACAAATTCTTCGGGATCGAGAATACAGCGACCCACTCGACGACCTGCGGCCTGTGATGACGGCAGAGGAAATAATCGATCTGCAACAAAGCGTTGCCGAGGTCTCGGTTGACGATGCGCTGGTTGAATACTTGATGCGCATTGTGGCGGCTACTCGCGATTCAGAAATGTTGGATTTAGGCGTTAGCCCGCGTGGGACATTGTCGTTGTTCCGCGCCGCGCAGGCCCTGGCGCTCACTGAAGAACGTTCCTATTGTATTCCCGATGATATCAAGCGCCTGGTTATTCCCGTTCTTGCCCACCGCATACTCGTCAGCACTCGCTTCTCATCATCTATGCGTCGTAGCGAAGAGGCCGAAGCGGTTTTGACAGAAATAATGAAAACAGTCAGTGTGCCGCTCTAGGAAGGATAAAGGATGAAGGATGAAGGATGAAGGATGAAGGATGAAGGATGAATAGGGTTGAACGATGAGAAACAGAATGAGCGGTGAAGGATGAAGATTGAGCAAGGACAGCTGAAAGAAAAATCTGACGGTCGCGGCGGCCGTCTTTTTTCATCCTTCCAGCTTCATCCTTCATCCCTCGTCCCTCATCCCCCATCCTTATTGAAGTGGCGCAATGCGATCTTAGGAACACTTCTGGTCCTGGCCGGCCTCGCCGCCGCTTCGGTTACGGTACTAGCTCGTCATACAGAAAACTTCGTCCTCGCAGCCATCGCGGCAATCTTGTCACTTCTGAGCGCCGTGCTGATGCTAATCTTCGTTGTGCCGCCGCTGGCTCGCTCTGCGCGTCTCGAGGTGAAACGCTTCAATTTGCCGATTGAGGTAACCGGCGGAGGGGGCATTTTTCTGGTGGTTTTGCTGGTTGTTGGTTTCGCGGCCTGGAACACCGGGAACAATCTGCTGTTTCTGATTTTTTCGTTGCTTTCTTCCACTCTGTTTGTAGGCGGCGTGGCGGGAAGGTCTTCGCTGCGCGACCTGATGGTATCTGCCCGATTTCCTGACCATATCTTCGCCGGTGAAGCGGCGCCGGTTATTGTCACGCTGCGAAATGCCAAGGGCGCGTTGCCATCATTCTCGATTCTCGTGGAAGCGCGCGGTCCTGACTCAGCGGATGATAGAGATAAACGCCGGCGGAAGAGGTACGCCAAACGGCCGTTAGCCTACTTCAGCTACGTTCCACATCGCGCTGCTGCCGAGCAGCGAGTTGAGCAGCTCTTCAACGCTCGTGGTCACGTGCTTATTAATGGGTTCGAACTGTCAACGCGTTTTCCATTTGGATTTTTTCGATTGCGCAGGCGCCTGCGCGCCCGAAATGTCGACATCATCGTTTACCCGAAACCACAACCCATCGGTGACGAACTCCACCTGCTTCCTATGTACGCGGGACGCATAGCGTCACTGCGACGTGGGGTGGGCCAGGACCTTTTTTCTCTTCGCGATTACCAACCACAGGACGACCTGCGACACATTGATTGGAAAGCAACTGCTCGCTCACGTCATCTGACGGTGCGTGAATTCACGGCCGAAGATGAGCGGCGCATCACTATCGTATTCGACACGAGAAATCTTCAGGATTCCGATTCGGAAAGCTTCTCAAAACGGTTTGAATCAGGCGTGGTCCAGGCGGCTTCACTTTTGAAGCACTTTATCGATGAGCGCGCCGACGTGCGATTGATGCTTGGAAACGAGTTAGGAAGTTACGGCAACGGACTAAAACATCTCTATGAGTGTCTGCGCAGGCTCGCCCTGATAAGTCCACAAAAGGAAGATGACGTACAGATCCTGACATCCGTTCTCGATCCAGGTGGCGCGAAAGATAACGATGTGTTTGACGAGGATTATGCGATCGTACTCACAACTGCTCCACAGGGTTCCATTCCGGCGAAGATTTGGCGCGCTTCCCACGTCATCTACGTCTGAAAGCAAATACCTCCCGACTAGATGTGAAGACTTGTAGTTACCACCGAGAATATTTAGGAAAAAGATCTTCTTCGGCTCTGCCGCCTGATGTGCGGAAAGGCTATGCCTTTCCGCACTGCGCTCCTTTCGAGGAGGCTGCGCCTCCGGTTCGTCGTACGAGGCGTAGCCTCTCACTTTTCCCAGCCTGCCGGAAAGACAGAGCCTTTCCGCACATCAGAAGGCGGAGCCTTTCCGGCACATCAGGTAGAGCCGCGAAACATCAGGCGGCAGAGCCGTAGCAATGGTTTCATTCCAAACCGAACGAGGGAGTCAGTGGGCCAGTTTAGCGATTGGCTGACAATGCATCAATCAGCTCATCTGCGGCAGATTCGCCGCTGAGAATGCAATCGGGAATGCCAACGCCTGAGTAAGCATTGCCGGCAAGAGCGAGGCGAGGCAGGGAAGCGACGCGCTCTCGAATTCTTTTCACCCTCTCGACGTGCCCAACGCTATACTGCGGCATTGACTGCTCCCACCTTGAAACTTCAGTGAAGAGCGGGGGTCGCTCAATCCCAAGCAAAGCATTTAGATCCGCGCGTATATACGAAATTAGCTCAGCTTCCGGCAAGGCCATCATCTCCGGCTGCAATGCGCCGCCAACGAAGGCTCTCAGCAATTCACAACCCGCCGGCGCTCGGTGCGCAAACTTCACACTGCTGAAGGTGCAAGCCATAAGGGATCGCTTTTCAATAAAAGGAACGACGAAGCCGAAACCATCGAGCGGGTGAGGAATGTCTTCGCGTCTGTATGCCAGGTTGATCGTCGCGCTTGATGCGTAGGAAATCGCATCCAGCTCGGACGCTAGTCGATGGTCAAAATCGCGCAGCAGACGCGCACTCGCAGCAGCGGGCAGCGCGAGGCAAATGGCGTCAGCAGCGAGCGTTTCGTTACGACTCGTCCTAGCCTTCCACTGCAGCGATAGATCATGCCCAGAGGTCGCTCGCTCCAAAGTCAGAGATTCAACGGATGTGTTGACTCGGATAGCTATTTGAGATGAAGGAACGTCATCAGTAATTTGAGATTTGAGACTTGAGATCTGAGATTTGAGATTTGAGATTCTTTCCTCGAGTTTGTCTGTGAGCAACTGCATACCCCGATCGAAAGAAAGAAAGAGACTGTAGCGTGCGCCACTTACTACTTGTTCGCCTGCTGCGCCCTCAGTTACGAAGTCCTCGCTGACGGATGAACCTTCCCCCACCGATCTCTCCACAGAGCCCTCCCGGACGGTTGGGCTTCTGCCGAATGAGCTCTCCCGGACGGTCGGGTTTCTCCTTTGCTTCCATACGGCGCGAATCAAGCTTCGGTGCGTGCGCTCCATTTCCAGAAAGCGCGGCATCGTCGCTCGTAAGCTGAGGTGCTCCGGATCAGCGGTGTAAATTCCCCCAATCATCGGCTGGGCCATCCGTTCAAGTGCTTCGTGCCCCAGTCGTCTTCGCACAAACTGAGCCAGACTCTCGTCGGCGTCGCCGTTCAAACTGCGTCGCGGAAGCAGGAGATCCATTGCCATTCGGGCTTTCCCGGGCCAACTGAAAATCCCACTGGTAACAAAGGGCCAAAATCGCGCCGGTGCTAATAGATAAAATCCCTCCGGCACGGGAAGCAGACGCCCGTGCCTCACAATGAAACTTCGGCGGTGGTCCTTACGAGTTTTTATTAGATGAGGTTCAAGGCCAAGACGCCTAACAAGTTCTAACGTCGCTGGTTTTTCCGAGATGAACGAATCAGGGCCGCACTCCAAAAGAAAACCGTCGCGCTCCCGGGTTTGAACGGCTCCGCCAACTCGCGCGGTGGCCTCTAGAAGAGTTATATCAACCTGTTCTCGCGACTCCTCGTTGCGCTCCAGAATCCTGTGAGCAGCGGCCAGTCCAGTAATGCCACCACCAATAATTACTACTCTTCGCATCAAGTTTTGTTTGATGTCGGTTAGGTGTCGAACCTGCCCTCTATTCTTTATTCGGTAGTGGGTCAGTTTCGCTGCAAATGTCCGATAAACTTTAAAGTTTGTCGCGGCGTTACGACAAGCTAAAGCTTATCGGACATCAAACTGACGCAGTATCCTTTATTCTCAGAAAGAGCGGGGCCATGCCCCCGCAGCTGCTTTCTTATCTCGCAAGCACGCAGCAGTTAGCTGCACAGATATCATGTGCAGGCCCGTTGGCGCCGAGAAATCTTCGCTCGTGAGCAGGCTCAAGCCGTTCGAGGATAAGCTCTCGAATCATTTTGATAAATGCCGGGTGCGTGCCCACGGTCGCAGCCCGAATCATTTTCAGGCCAAGCTCCCGGCAGAGTGCCATAGCCTCGGTATCGAGATCGTAAATAATCTCCATGTGATCGGAGACAAATCCAATGGGCGCCAAAACCACTTGCTCGATACCGCTTGCTGTTGACTCCCGCAGATAGTCACAAACGTCCGGCCCGAGCCAGGGCTGCTTGGGGGAGCCACTGCGGCTTTGAAAAACAAGCTGCCATTTCTCCAGCCTTAATGCTTCGGCTATGAGCCGAGCCGTCTCTTCAAGTTGCGCTTGATAATCACTGTTTTGAGCCATCGCTTCAGGAATGCTGTGGGCAGTGAAAACAACGTGCGTCAATGCTCGCTGGTGTTCCGGATACTTCTCAAGGGCCGCCCGCACCTGGGCGATGTTCGCCTCAATGAACAATGGATGGTTGTAAAAGACACGGAGCTTATCAACCTGTGGGGCGCCCGGTCCGACTTCTTTTTGTGCGTCAGCAATATTCTCAAGATATTGCCGGCAACTCGAGTAAGAACTGTAAGCGGATGTCACAAATGCAAGAGCGTGCTTCACCCCGTCGTCGCGCATTTTGCACAAGGTGTCCGCGAGCATAGGATCCCAGTTGCGGTTGCCGAAATATATAGGCAGGCGCGTTCCATTCGTTTCCAGCTCTTGCTTCAGCGCGGAAATGAGTTTTCTATTTTGCTCATTAAGTGGGCTGACGCCCCCGAACAATTGGTAATGTTTGGCTACCTGACGCAATCGCTCTCGCGGTACATTTCGTCCTCTAAGAACATTCTCGAGGAAGGGGATCACGTCGCCCATTCCTTCCGGACCGCCGAAGGAAACCACTAAGAGAGCATCGTACGGTTGATTGGTTGAATCCATAGATGAAACGTCACCGCTGACTCAGCTCATGTACCATTTCTACCAATGAAACAACATTCTTCACAGGTGTCTCCGGCAAGATGCCGTGTCCCAGATTAAAAATATGCCCCCGCCGCCCCTCTGCTTCAATTAGAACCTTCTTTGCCTGGTCACGCAGATAACCAGACTTCGCAAACAGCGCTACGGGATCAAGGTTGCCCATGACCGCTACATCGTGGCCCATCCTGCGCCACGCTTCATCCAGGCGAACACGCCAATCAAGACCGATCACGTCGCCGCCGGCTTCTCGCATTAGTTCCAGCAGAGCGGCGGTACCGGTGCCGAAATGAATCACGGGAGTTCCGGAGGAAATGTTCTGAATGACACTGCGCGTGTGCGGCAAAACATATTCCCGATAATCCTCGGGACCCAGGCAGCCAACCCATGAATCAAACAACTGCACAGCCTGGGCGCCGGCCTCGATTTGTGCCTTAAGATATTTGATCAGCCCCCGAGAGATTAATGACATCATCGCATGCCAGGCGCCGCTGTCGTTGTACATCAACGACTTCGTGTGCACGTAGTTTTTCGATGCGCCGCCTTCTACGATGTAGGAAGCAAGCGTGAACGGCGCGCCTGCAAAACCAATCAGCGGTAGATCACTGCGAAGGGCCTGGCGAGTTTGCCTGAT
The DNA here is from genome assembly GCA_030947265.1 of Acidobacteriota bacterium. Taxonomy (GTDB): domain Bacteria; phylum Acidobacteriota; class Blastocatellia; order Pyrinomonadales; family Pyrinomonadaceae; genus PSRF01. The sequence continues at coordinate 5,688 of JALYXE010000331.1, read as the reverse complement.
AGCGTCGAAGACAAAATCCAGCGCTGCGACATCTTCAATTTCTCGAAGGCGTTGGATGTCCGCGTTCGAACGCACGGGATTGTGAATGATTGGCCCTTCCCCTTTGACAAATTCCAGCTTCATCCCCATCGGCTCGATAATCAGCAGAATGTCCGCAAAGATAATTGCCGCATCAACTCCCAGCCTTTCGGCGGCAGTGACGGTCACTTCCGCAGCCAGCGATGGTGTCTTACATAGTTCAAGAAAATTCATGCGCGCTCGCACGTCGCGATATTCGGGCATGTAACGTCCTGCCTGCCTCATCAACCAGATGGGTGTGTATGGAACAGGTTCCCGCCGGCAGGCACGGAGAAAAGCGCTCTCGTGCAAAGCGTAGTTGAGCGTCGGGGCCGTCAATTTCGTTCCTTCAAGGGGGTAGCGGAGATTTCTGAACTTTCGCTTATCTTAGCGCCTTCAACCTGCGCTTATCCCGGATGTTGCGGTGAATTCGTGTCGCTGGTTTTGGATGCCGATCGAGATTCAGACTACAATAAACCGCTGAAAATCGGTAGCGAGCTGGCTTGCGATAAAGTTGTCACAAATCAGCACTTTGCGGTGTTTGCTTCTTGAGAACGGTGCTAAATGAGCGGACAAGCTAGAGCCCTGACAGACTCCATGCCCTACGACATCGCTACTGAAGCGCCCTCGCTCAGCTTCGATGAAGCATTTACGCTTCATCACCGTGCGGTCTTCAGGACTGCCTGTGCCGTGGTGCGCGATGCGGCGCTGGCTGAAGACGTGACGCAGGAGGTGTTTCTTAAGCTCTACCGTAATCTCGATTCGACGCCAGGCGAGGACTTGTTGCGCGCCTGGCTCCTGCGCGTCACTCTGAATGTGGCGCGGAACCAGTTGCGCGGGCGTACGCGGGCAATGGTGCGCGACAACGAATACCAAAAGACTAGTGCGGACGATGGATGGTTTGGGACGGCGGCTGAAGAAGATTACAAGCGGCGGATCGAGATTGAAGAGGCACGACGAGCGCTGGACAAAATCAAGGAGCCAATGCGTAGCTGCCTGTTGTTGAAACAGCAAGGACTTTCATACCGCGAGATTGCCAGTACGTTATCTGTCAAGGAGACAAACGTCGGCAGTTTGGTTGCCCGCGGCAGAAAAGAATTTGCAAGGGTATATGGGAAAATCGGAGGTAAAGGATGAGCGAGTGTTTGGACGAAGGAATTCTGCAGGGCTATCTTGATGGAGAGCTTTCCGTTGGAAACCTGGAAAACATTACGTCACACCTGACTTCATGCCTGGCTTGTACTGCTGTTGTGCAGGAGATGGCGAGGGAAAACAACGTGGTTGCCGCGGCACTGGCGCCAGAGTTTGAGGCTGGCGTGCCCACCGAGCGCCTGCGCCAGCGCATTGACGCCGCAATGGCAGAAGTTAGCTCAGTTAATCGAGGCGCGCTCGACGTGGCCACGCTATCGAAGCGTCGTCGTTGGTTTCAGTCTGTTTCAGACGTGTTCGCCCTTACTCCTCAACGAGCATTTGGTTATGCAGGTTTAATGGCTGTCCTGACTTTCGCGGTCATCTTCGTTGTAGTTCAGCGGCATAACTTCCGACCAACTTCTGGTAATCAGTCGATTGCAACTCTCGAACTGGGAACCGATAGTGCGCCAAATGGCATGGCCACAACCAGAGGTTCGTTGAGGCCAGATCTGAATAATAAGGTCGTAACCGGCGTTACCGATAACGCGGGCTCACGTCGTCCGCGAAACAACCTAGTGAGAGGGCCACTCCCCCGCACTACTCCGACGGTTGCACGTCACGTAAAGCTGTTGCCGGGGGAACGCAGCTACCTGCAAACGATTGCTGAATTGGACTCGACGATCAGGTTGGATAGAGGTGGGATGAAACCCGCGCTTCAGGCTGAATACGAAAGAAACCTGGCTTTCGTCGATCGTGCGCTCGCCGCAGCCAGGACGGCCGCGAAGAGCCATCCGAACGATCCCGATGCTGCCGAGTTTATGTTTTCGGCTTATCAAAGCAAAGTGGATCTACTGAATACAGTCGCTGACGCTCGCGTGTATGACAAGCAACACTGAAGGTTAGGTAGTAAGCAATAATGAAGTTGGAAGTCATTCTCATTAGCTCTGTCCTGGTCCTCTTGCCGGCAGGACTGCTCGCTCCTGCCGATGACCATAAAGGCAAGGTGCATACTCAGCGAGTTGAGCGCACCGTCTCGGCAGATTCGTCAGTGACCGTCTCGCTTTGTGTCAAGTCCGGAAGTATCACTGTGCGGGGTTGGGACAAGAATCAGGTATTGGCACGATCAAGTGATGTTAGCCAGATTGAATTAAAAAGAGCCGATGTGCCAAACCAGTCTGGTCCCGCTACGAGGTTGACAGTGTTAATGTTGGATCGAGCGGAGGGCCACAGGGAGACCAACGACTGTCAAGCTTTCGGCGATGTTGAGTTGATGGTTCCAAAAGGTGCATCAGTTCACGTGCAAACGGGGGATGGAGCTATCGACATTTCTGCGGTCGCTTCAGTTTATGCGAAGTCCCAAACCGGAGACATCGAAGTTAATGGTGCTTCGCAATCAGTGGAGGCGCTCAGCTTTAGTAGCGATGTCTCGGTTAAAAATTCCAGCGGCCGAATGTCTCTTAGATCCGTTGGCGGGAGCGTCACGGCCAGAGGCCTGCATCCAGCTGATTCCGGCGACTGCTTTGAGGCTTCAACCATTAGTGGGGAAATCGAGCTCGAGGGAGTATCCCACTCGCAAATTAGCGCAAGGACGGTAAACGGTGAGGTACATTTCACCGGTCCGTTGGCGCATGGTGGGCATTACACCTTCAATACGACAACAGGCGATGTAACACTTACGTTGCCGTCTGACGCTTCATTCCGACTTAACGCGCGCGTTTCTCAAGACGCGGAGATTACCAGTGACTTTCCCCTGACCCTGAAGACAGAAACGTCAATCGCGACACCTGCTAGGCGTTCAGGCTCAATCGAGTATTCTGCGAGAGAAGTCGCCCCAGCCAAACCGGCGAGACCAGCAACTACTCCGGCGAGACCAACAATTACTCCGGCGAGACCAGCAACTACTGACGTTCCACAGCCGGTTGTAGTGAATGTCGAGCAGAGCGTGAAAATAAAGGCTAAGCCCATCGAGATCAAAGTTATCTACATGTCACGTCGGGTCACAGCCGTTCATGGTACCGGCGATGCTAGCATCAATGTCGTGTCATTCAGCGGCTCGCTTCATCTGGAACAGAATTAGGCAAGTAATTCGTCGGTAATGCAGAGTTCCCCCGCTCGCTCTCTCGCTCAGCTAAACTCTGAATCGCCTCTTCACTTCTGCATCCCTCGAGTATGCGAAAACGAAAGTTAAAGTCTTAATTTTTTCTGCCACAAACTTTTTGTCCATGGTGTTCTGGTAGTAGAGCAACGCGACCGGGCCGAGATGGTGGAAGAAGTTGGGCAAAACCTCCAGGAGCTGCCGTTCCCGGCCCGGAAAATTTCAGGGGAAAATGTGATGAAGATATCAGGCAAAGTCAGAAGCGCAGAAAAGATTGGCTACAGGGTGACTCTTCTTCTTTTGATCAGTGTCGCATCGCTGTCCAGCGCCGTGAAGGATTTGAATCGTATGCAGGAGGTAGCCGGCGGCGCGGTGCATCTCGTCTCCGGGTGGCTTGATGCCGGCGTAGTTACAGCTAACGCGAAGAGCGTTTCATCGGGCGAGAATTCCTGCTCAGAACGTTTAGATGCTGTTAACAGCACTGAGGAGTTTCGCTGGAAGGGTCGATTGGCTCCGGGAAAGGCAATTGAGATCAAAGGCCTCAACGGCGATATTGACGCCGAGCCCGCGGCGGGTGATGAAATTGAAGTGCTGGCAAACAAGAAAGCGCGTAGAAGTGATCCTAACGCTGTCAGTATCCAGGTAGTCGAACATGCAGGAGGCGTTACAATCTGCGCGATATATCCAACTGATGACCCAAATCAACATACCGACTGCGTGCCCGGCTCGAGACCCCGCTCAAGCGACGCGCATCGAAATCAATCAACTATCCACAATACGCAAGACAACGACGTTCGCGTCGATTTCACCATTCGCGTCCCGGCTGGTGTGGACTTTATGGGCCGAACGGTAAACGGTGAAATTACCGCGAAGTCACTGCTTGGCAACGTCAAGTCTCACACGGTAAACGGAAGCATCAGCATCTCAACTACGGGTTATGCCGAGGCGAAGACCGTCAACGGTGCAATTTCTGCCACGGTCGGAAACGTAAACTGGGCAGGCCCCCTGGAATTTAAAACACTCAACGGTGAGATCAGTGTAAATCTCCCTGCAAGTGTCAACACCGAAATTGAAGCTGATACGTTCAATGGCGATATCTCATCAGATTTTCCTTTGGCATCGGCACAGACAGTCAGCAGAAAACACGTCCGCGGCACCATCGGTAGTGGAGGACGCGAGCTGATACTAAAGACATTTAATGGGAGCATTAATCTGCGACGAGTTAGTTGAGTAGGTAACCGAATTGGATTGATTTTAAGAGGAAAGATAAAGCGACCATGTTAAGGAGAACGTTAGTCACAGCAATAATTCTAGCTGCCGCGCTTCACAGTCCCCGTGGCTGGTCCGGATCGACTTCCGCATTCGCGGCCTGCGTTGAGGATCTGACTGAAGCGCAGGACAACTACGAGGCGCCGGCAGATGATTCGGACGATGTCTCCCTAATCAGCGAGTCGGACTGTGCCGCCCAGAGAGGCGATGAAGTGCGCGAGGAGTTTCATCAAACCTACCCACTGGCTGCCGACGGGCGTGTGAGTCTGGAAAACGTGAATGGCGGCGTGCACATAACCGTCTGGGATCGAAACGAGGTGCAGGTTAACGCTATCAAGCGAGCTTATAGGCAGGAAAGACTCACTGAAGCGAAGATCGAAGTGAGTTCCACCGTAGACGCTATCAGAATAAGAACTACCTTTCCCGAAGAGGATCAGAATTTCAGCGATGATGAGCGAGGTCGTTATAACAATCCAGCGATTGTCGAATATTCGATTATTGTTCCAAGCAAAGCACGGCTCGAGTCAGTGGATCTCGTCAATGGGTCGCTCGATATTGAGGGCGTTGAAGGAGACGTGAAGGCCTCTTCTGTCAATGGTCGAGTTGTAGTTCACGGTTTAATGGGTGAAGCGAAGCTCAACACGGTCAACGGTGGCCTGGAGGCAACGTTCGCTCGGCTTGCGGAGACAAAATCTCTGGCGCTGGGATCGGTCAACGGAAGTATCGAAGTAGTGATTCCGTCTGATGCGAATACGGTAATAAAGGCCGAGACAATAAGCGGTTCGATCAGCAACAACTTTGGGCTAGGGGTCAGGGACGGCGAGTATGTGGGCCACTCGTTGTATGGACAACTGGGTTCGGGCGGCCCTCGAATCAAGCTCTCAAACGTTAACGGCAGAATCAGTATCAAGCATGCGCAGGACGGTCGTCCCGTGAGTGCAGCGACGAGCCTGCTGTCTCAGAAAGATAAAGATAAGGACAAAATCAAAAACGATTCGGATATCGACGTTGGAAACATGAACGAAGAGGCCCGAGTGCTGGCGGAAAAAATAAGACGCGATGTAGAGCCGGAAGCGCGGCGTGAAGCACAGCGTGCCCTGCGCGAGGCCCAGCGTGAGATCCAACAAGCGCAGAGG
>JALYXE010000319.1 GCA_030947265.1 Acidobacteriota bacterium | reverse complement strand
GCAGACAGCAAAGAGGAGACCCGTAAACAGCAGTCAATTCCTATCGAACTTGTGCGTCATTCTAGTCAATGAGCCTCGACCGCTAGCAATGCATCCGATTCCGGCTGTTCGCTCTGCTGTTTACTGTCTGTTGTTTCAAAGAACATGCGCAAACAGTGACGCTTCCGGATCTGGCTGTCTGCTGTTTGCTCTTCGACAAACACACAACAGGCGCGGACTAAAGATGACAGAAAATCCGCGCCTGGTGTTCAACAGAATTACGCCCGGGCCGCGCCGTCGACGTGTTTGTCAATCATGCGCGAGATTGCTTCTTTGGAAGTCGCGCCCACGACACGCTCTTCTTCCTTGCCGCCTTTGAACAGAATCAGCGTAGGAATCCCCTTGATCCCGTAGCGCTGTGATATAGAGGGATTGTCGTCGACATTCACCTTCACCACGCGCGCATCCGCCGCATACTTTTCGGCGACCGCATCGACAGTAGGCGCGAGCATTCGACAAGGCGCACACCATACGGCCCAGAAGTCCACCAGCACAGGCTTGTCTGACTGCAACACATCCTTTTCAAAACTGCTATCACTTACTTCAATTACATTTTCGCTCATTAGTTCTCCTATGAATAGTAAAGTTAACAGCAAACAGCTAACAGCAAACAGCACGCATCACGCAATGAGATTATCCATTATTACCAAAGTTAACAACTTGCGCAAAACACTGACGCTTCCAAATCCTGCTGTTAACTGTTTGCTGTTTGCTGTTTACTATTTAGCCCTATTATTTCCCGATAGAGAGCAACATATTTCTGAGCGACGGCTTCCCATGAATTGTCCATGGACATGCCGTTCAGTTGTATCTTCTGCCATAAGTCGGGCTTGCTATAAAAGTAAAGTGCTTCGCGTATCTTTTCAAGTAACGTGCCCGCATTGTACTCGCGAAACTTGAAACCAGTTCCCGTGCCTCTCGACGCGTCAAAATCTTCGACCGTATCGTCCAACCCGCCGGTAGCGCGCACGATCGGCACTGTGCCATAGCGCATGCTGTACATTTGGTTGAGTCCGCAAGGTTCGTAATACGAGGGCATGAGGAACATGTCTGCTCCAGCCTCGATCTGATGCGCAAGTGGCTCACCGGCGTAACCCTTGTAGATTCCGACTCGTGTCCGCGCGCTGTCGTGCCAGCGCTGCAGAAAGTCCTCATACTCTTTTGCGCCCGCGCCCAGGGCGATGAAAAAAGAACCTGTCTGGAGAATCGACGCAGCGATCTGGCGGATCAGGTCATAACCTTTCTGCGAAACTAATCTCGAGATGATGGCAAAGATTGGGCGATCCATATCTTCCGGCAACCCAAATCTACGCAGGAGATCGCGCTTGCATTCACGCTTGCCCCGTAACTCCTGCGGTGAAAAGTTTGCGGCTATGTGCGGATCCGTCTCCGGATTCCAAAGCTCATAATCCACTCCGTTGGTAATTCCCGCCAGCCTGTCGCGACGCGCGCGAAGTAACCAATTAAGACCGGAACCATGCTCTGGCGTCTGGATTTCCTCGGCATAACGGCGACTTACCGTTGAAAGTGCGTCCGCCGCGATGAGTCCGGCTTTCAGGGCCGAGGCCGCGCCCTTAAGCATGAAGTCCTCTTTGTCTGGGGCTTCTCCGAAGCCCAGCCACCACAAATCACCGGGGTCAAATGTCCCCTGATACGCAAGATTGTGAATCGAGAAAAGCGTCTTAGTATTACGATAGAAATCTTCGTAGCGGCGGCGCGCGCGAAGTTCGATCATGGCGAACCCGCAAGGCCAATCGTTACCATGCACAATATCTGGTTGCCAATCGAGGTGCCTGACCAGTGCCAGGGCAGCGCGCGAGAAAAAGGCGAAGCGTTCGTGGTCGTTCGGATGCCCATAGATGGATGGCTTTGCAAAATACTCCGGCGCATCAATCAGATAAGCCGGCGCACCGGCCACATCGCTCTGATAGGCGCGTGTCGGTCTGATCTGGCCGCGCCACTGGACCGGGAAATTTTCGTAAACTGAACCGTCGATAAGTTTTCTATCGATCTGTTGGTAAAGCGGAAGAACCACACGCGCGTCAAGACCTTGTTTGGTAAGCGCCTTGGGGAGTGCACCGGCAACGTCAGCAAGTCCGCCCGTCTTGGCAAACGGCACAACTTCAGATGAAAGCAGGGCTACACGCATGGTAGAAAGGATAGTACGAAGGATGAATTATGAAGGATGAAGGATGAAAAGCAAGGATGAAGGCGGAACGCGGAAGGATCAAGGATGAAGGATAAAACGACGAATCAGGGATTTGCAGACAATCCACCAAGTCAACGTCGGAACGATGGAAGATTATTCATCCTTCATCCCTCCGCCTTCATCCTGAACCGGCTAAGCCGGCTCCTAGCTCTGCATAGAAGCGAGGAATTCTGCGTTGGACTTAGCTTTCTCCAGCCGTTCCAGGACCACTTCCATCTGTTCGACGGGAGATAGCGGATTCAAGACGCGGCGCATAACCCAGATCCGGCTAAGGTCTTCCTTGCTCAGGAGCAATTCTTCCTTACGTGTGCCTGATCGCTGCAGGTCGATCGCGGGGAAGAGGCGTTTGTCACTGAGCCGGCGATCCAGGTGGATTTCAGAATTGCCCGTGCCTTTGAACTCCTCAAAAATCACGTCGTCCATTCGTGAGCCGGTGTCAATAAGTGCGGTGGCGATAATAGTCAGCGAGCCGCCTTCTTCAATGTTGCGAGCCGCGCCAAAAAATCGCTTCGGACGTTGCAGCGCATTTGAATCGATACCGCCCGAGAGTATCTTGCCGCTCGGCGGTACAACCGCGTTGTGGGCACGCGCCAAACGCGTGATCGAATCAAGCAGAATAACAACATCGCGCTTGTGCTCCACCAGTCGCTTGGCTTTCTCAATGACCATGTCTGCAACCTGCACATGCCGAGTGGGCGGTTCGTCAAACGTAGACGAAATCACTTCACCGTTCACCGAACGCTGCATGTCCGTAACTTCTTCAGGTCGTTCATCAATCAGCAAAACGATAAGCGTCACTTCCGGATGATTCTGGGTAACAGAATTCGCGATCGTCTGCAGCAGCATCGTCTTGCCGGTGCGCGGAGGAGCGACGATTAGCCCACGCTGGCCCTTTCCCAGCGGCGTAACCAGATCGATCACCCTGGCCGAAAGGTTCTCCTGCGTGACTTCCATTCTCAACATCTCGTCCGGATACAATGGCGTGAGATTATCGAAGAACACTTTTTCGCGCGCCTGATCGGGCGATTCGAAATTTATTGCTTCAACCTTGATAAGTGCGAAATAGCGCTCGCCTTCCTTGGGCGGGCGAATCTGTCCGCTAACAGTGTCGCCAGTCCGCAGATCAAATTTCCTAATCTGTGATGGCGAAACGTAAATGTCATCCGGGCCGGGAAGATAGTTGTATTCAGGCGCCCGCAAAAAGCCGAAACCATCCGGCAGAGTCTCCAGGACGCCTTCAGAAAAAATCAGTCCGCTTTTCTCCGTCTGAGCCGCCAGCACTTTAAAGATCAGTTCCTGCTTACGCATTCCGGTGGCCCCGGGCACGTCCATGCCTTTGGCGATGCTAGTCAGCTTGGAGATGGACATTTCCTTGAGGTCGGCGAGGTTTAGAAAACCTTCCGCCCCAAAGTCTCTGCCATCTCGGCTCTCCTTATCGGGCGCTTCGGCAGTAGCTACAGTCGTGCCGCCGTTCTCTTCGTTACCGTCGTCGTTGTTCGCGCCCGAAGCGCGTGAACGTGTTCTCTGTGGCATATCAATTCATTCCTAAATAATCTTCTAACCGGCTGCCGGTGACACTAGCGGCCGAGGCGATTTTGGGTTTTTGGAAGTTGAGAAATGGCAAAGGGTTGCGGAGCTAACAAACGTACTGGAACGGGCTCGTCGAGCCCGGCCGTCACTCGCGAGGCTACCACACAATTCTCTGCGAAAATGTTAAGCAATTTACCTCGATGTCGCGTTGGTCAACAGCAACATTTGATGCGATGTGACCCGCCATTCGTGGTCTGGAATAATCTCAGGTTAACAAAAGGGGCTTTGAGAATTTGTGATTCGACGTCGACGTCGATTTCGGAAGCTGTTTTGCTTCCGAAATTCTAATCAAGGTCGGGATGATTGAAATCAGCTGATGCGCTCTCGATTGCCCGCCAAACTTCATCACGGCCGCGTCCCGTCTTAGTGGAAAAAGCCACCACCCGATCCTTGCTAAACACGAGTTTGATGCGTCCCAAACTCTCTTTCAACTCGTTGTTAGATAGCTTATCGGATTTCGTGGCAACTATTAATCGTGGCTTCGCACTATACTCAAGCCAGTCGTGAAGCTGCAAATCCAATTTTGTGGGTTCGTGGCGCGAATCTACGATGTGAATTGATAGCACAAGCTGCGCCCGCTTTGCAAGGTAGCTCGTAACCATCTCGCCCCAGGTGGATTTTATCGCTTTCGGCACGCGAGCATAACCGAACCCCGGAAGATCAACAAATCGAAATCGCTCGTTGATCAGAAAAAAATTCAGCGACTGTGTTCTGCCTGGAGTTGAGGAAGTGCGTGCCAGACCGCGCACTGCAAGCAGGGAATTGATCAAGCTCGATTTCCCCACATTCGAGCGGCCCATAAATGCGATTTCTGGTAGCGCGCCCCTCGGCCAGTCGGACGCCTTAAAGCCGCTTTTCAGGAATTCGGCGCTCGTGACCTTCATGCTTCAACGAGAGCAAGATGACCTCCCCGTCCCATGGCACGGGTCCTCCGTTTACGCCGGCCATTCGGCTTACGCCCCTGCTGTCTGGGTTTTCGCAGCTCGCTCAGCGCGCAATGCTGCGAATTGCTTCATGCGCTCCCGCATGGTCGTGATTTTTTCGTCGATGTTCGGAATCCGCTTTACGAGCGTCTCGAGATTTTGTAGGAAATCGGGGGATCCAAACATGGTGCGAATTTCCTCGATAACCGGCGCGATCTTCGCATAGATGAATATGTGCTCGCCGTTCGTTTCATTGAACAACTTTTCATCGATCGCCCCGTTATTAACCAGTGCTGCGGCCATGTCCCAATAGGAGATGACCATGCGATAGTAGCCGCTTTGTTCGCTCATCAACGCTTCCATGACGTCCTGTATGGTCGTGGGGTTGAAGGTAAAGAACCAGTTGCGGGCTTCGCGCATCACAGGTTCG
>JALYXE010000299.1 GCA_030947265.1 Acidobacteriota bacterium | reverse complement strand
TGATTAAGTGGACGATACGCGACCGTATATTGGTGGCCCAACTCTTCCGCGATACTGGCGAAGGCGTCGCGCAACGCTGGGCCGCCCGGCGTAGATACAAATCTTCCGCCACTCTTCTCTGCAAAGTCGCGGAGTATCCGGGCACTCTGGGCATTGCGAAAGCTACCTCCCTCGGTTGCAGACATGTCAACCGCGTAAATACTCGCACCCACGGCAAGTGCGCTCTCCAGAGCTTTTCCAGACGAAGCCCGGCTGGACGTATCCATGCCGTCGGAAAGGACAATGATCGCCTTCCGCTTTTCCTGGCGCCCAGCCAGTGCCTTGGCTGCGCCAACGATCGCGTCATTTAGAGTGGTCATTCCCTTCGCTCTCATGCCAAAGGCTATCGGCGCCAGGTCTCGGCCAGTCGAAAATTCTTGTATTTGCTCCACCTTAGAATCAAACTTGTAGACCGCGGCAACATCTTCTTCGCGCAGATTGTCCAAAAATCGAATCGCGGCAGAGCGCGCTAAAGAAAGTCGCGTTTCCATACTGCCTGAAGTGTCCAGCAACACAACTGATGCGAACGGAGCCTCGTGAACACTGAAGTCTGCGATCAGCTGGGGTGCGATCTCCTGTCCGTCCTCAAAGATCTTCAGGTCCGAAAGATGAAGGCCCGGAACATACTGCCCGGCCTTGTCCGTCACCGTTATGTTCAGAATGACTAAATCCGTGTTGACACGTACAACGTCAGTCTCTTGTTGGGGAAGTATGGAGGATGGGAAGATCAAACTCGTGAGGGCAACAGCAAAGAGGAGCTTCTGCGCGTTACGAGTTGTCGGCTTGGACATCTGCGTAAATAGTCACACCTTCGGAGGCAAAATTCGAACGATGCGAATGAGTTCAAGTAATACATTAGCTTCATCGATCACAGCTGCGGAGACGACGTGCTTAGGCGTTTTCTCAACTTTCTTTTTCAGTGATTCGGTAAGATCTTCGAACATGCTAAGAGCACAAGCGAGGTCCCTGGGAGGCTTCTCGATTTTCACCTCATCTTCCGAACCGCCGGCCGCGTTGCGGATGCCTTTCGTCAGTTTTTCTGCCTTCTCCAGTCTCTTGAAATCTTCTTGGTCCAGTGAGTGCTTTTCCTTGAACGCAGCGTTTATTACCGTTCCTAAGAAGGAGAGATTGCGTGCCCTGTCCAGGTTATCCTGATACTCCTTCTCCGCAAATTTCATTTCGCGTTTGGAACGCATCTCGTCATCTAGCGAATTGAGGTGCGAATTTTCGTCAGCAGAGCTTTTGTCCGAGTCTAAGGGAATAGTTATAGGCTTGGCCGTCTGGGCCTCCAGCGACGAACAATTAACAAGCAAGAAACCAGAGACAGCGAGGACGCCCGCAAATCTTGCAAGCAGCTTTACTGCACTTTTATTCAACACTTTGGACATACGGAGTTGTACAAGAGTTACAGGGAACCAAATCGGCGCATCCGTGGTTGGACGACAATTGCCTATAATTAGTTGCACTTACCGGGCTGAACGCCTACAAGGGGTCGGCGCTAACTCCTCGGCTCTGGAAGTATGATTAACGTAAGCACCGGAGTTTCGCAGAAATAACCTTAACTCTAGTCGCCGTGCCGACTTCTCACTGATAACTTGAAGGGGTGTAAAGATAAGGTGTAGGCCGTTCTCTCCTCCTTAGGTAGTTCCTTAACTCACAGCCTCAAGGAACGCGCGCCGGATTATCCGGAGAGTTTAGAAACTCGCCGCGCTGCGATGAGCGCTTGTCGATAATAATGGTTTTTGACTCCAGCCGCTCCGCTGGTCGCTTCTGGCCCTGAGCCACTGTATAGGCTAAGGGCAAAAGATTGGGTCCCGCCTTCAAAGCGACTAATCGCACGGAGCCATAGTCCTGGCCTTTTAATTGGATCGAGTAGCGAGCTTCCTTTGCCGGATCAAGTTGCGAAGGTTCCAAAGCGACCAATTGTTTCTCTCCTATTCCGTCCTTGCGGCGCTTTAACTCAAGCTCAACCGACAGCTCTTCCAGTTTTTCAGCAGAGATGTTCTTTACCGTCCCACCGATAATCGTCTTACCCCCCTGCATAAGCGCGTCGTCTACCAAAACCATGGCTTTCGGGGGCCCTTTGGGCTCGCCAGACAGTGCCTGAGATCCGACAGGAGCGTTCTGTAAGTGGCGTCGCCGGAGAAACGCATAGCCGGCCAGGACAAGCGCGGTTATAGTAAGAGCGCACACGCCGGCCACAAGCTTCGCACCAAGCGATCCCTTTGGTTCACTAAACAACTCGTGCTCGTGAGAATCAGTGATCATTGGAGACTATTGCTGAAGTATTACTTTAACTGCCGGCAATCGCGTAAATGAGTATTCACTCGACGCGTCCTGCGGGTGGAGCGCCGGTAATGTTGCTGATTAATGCGGACAAGAATTCATCTTCTACCACACCGGAGGTCGGGAGGGTAGTCCACTCCGCGCCGGTGGCCCCGTCCGTTCTGCCTTCTATCTTCGCGTTGACAGAAACGTTGGCACTATTCCCGTCTATTGGTTGAACTTCAACCGTGATGGTGTAGCGGCCTCGCGTCCATCCGCGGGCAGGTGAAGTGGTGACATCTGCGTAGCGACCCAGTTCCGATTGAGTTACGACTGCGCCCTTAATGAAGGTGTAAGGCTGGCTAATGATAATGCCGTCGGCCGGCTTAGACGCGGCTTCGTCAACGATCAACTTGCGATCTCGCATTACATCAGAGATTGCTTTAAGTATTACGTCCCGCCGCGCTGCGATTCGATAAGGATTGGGAAGCGGCGGCACTTCGGGTGTCCGACCCTTGCCAAAATCTATCCCCCTGCCCGACCCAGTGTCGGTTTTGGTTCCGTTGTTGCCGGCGGATCTGTTGGCACTATCTCGAACGCGCTCGCTCTGCTTGTCTACACCCTTACCCTGAGACCACGCGCACACGGCGCTCAAGATCATTATGAGCAACACACTTGCGAACCTTGTCATACAACACCTTTTGCAAATGAAAATCGATTACGAAGGGGGAACGTCAAATTGAGAATAGATTAAGGCATCATCAAATTCAAGCACTACTCGCGATGGTGGTCTAGTTTTATCCAGATTTATCTCAGCGGCGCCGCACTTCCCGCCACCTGGTCATAACAGCTACATGCACGGAGCGTCTTATTTCGGGGTTAGCGCATCTCTTTGCTGTTCCCAATTCCTCAATGCCCTCACGCCCTCGCCGAAGTCGCTTTCATTGTTATAAAAATTGTGAGCGCCGTCATTCCGCGAGGGCTCTCGAACGTAATAAAGATAATCTGTTTCCGCCGGATTGAGCGCAGCCTCAAGCGAGCTTTTGCCGGGAGAAGCGATTGGTCCGGGCGGCAGACCGGGGTGCAAGCGCGTGTTGTAAGGCGATCGGCGTTCGACGTCGCTCCGATAGACTTTCCCGTCATTCCGCCACTTGCCTTCCAGCTTGGAAGCGTAAATTATCGTCGAATCCACTGCTAAGGGCATCTGTTTCTTAAGACGGTTATAAATGACCGAGGCTACTAACGGGCGCTCATCGCCGAGCTTCGCTTCGGTTTCTATTAATGACGCTGCCGTAACTATTTTGCGCGGCGACAAGCCGAGCGTGCTTGCTCGTTGCGTCCAGTCGGGTTTCCACTCCTTGTGAAAACGTTTCACCATGATTGCGATTACGTCAGACGCCCTGGTGTCGGGAGGAAAATCGTAGGTGTCGGGAAAGAGATAGCCTTCAAGATTTGTTGCCGCCGGATCAAGGTCGCTTATCAAGCTCACGTTATCCATTAACGGTAGGGCTGAGATCGCATCTGGCAGATGAAGTTCGGGGATTCTGGACATAGCATTCGAAATGTCCCATCGAGTCCAGCCTTCTACTATGGTCAATCGAATGAGGCGCTGTTCGCCTTCCCGGAGCCTCGCGAAAACAGCAAGGGGCGAGATTGGCGAGGGAAAGTCATACTCACCCGCCTTAAATTGGGAACCTTTGGCAGTTAACTTTAGATAAATCATCAGGGGCCATTTATGTTTGATTATGCCTTCGTCTGCCAACCTGTTTATGACCGTCGCCGGCGAAGATCCCCGAGGAATGTCGACGTAGCGTCCATGCTTTGTATGTTGAACAGCGGTGTGAAGGTCGCGATAAACCCAGACGGAAGTAGCTCCGAAACTTATCAAAAAAAGGAAAATAACAAGTAAGAGAAAGCGTTTCATGGTTGTATAGTGGGTGTTCAGAATTAGTTTAAGAACCAGGCACCAGTATTCTATTCTGGCCGCCAGACAGAAAGTCTCTGAGAATCACAGCCGCGGCCTCGCTGTCCACGAGGGCGGAAACCTGATCGCCTTTATTACCTTCTGTTCGTAGGTTTTGCTCAGCTGCAAAGGTGGTTAGCCGCTCATCCTGGAGGTAAACCGGAACCTTCAACGATTGCGCGAACTTACGGGCCATGGTACGGACTTTCTGTGCTGACTCTCCACTGGAACCATTTAACCTGAGCGGTAAACCAATTACCACGGTTTGAGCGTCAAAGCTGCGTACTACATCGTCGACGTCACGCAGAAGTTGTTTCCAATTGGTACGAGGAAGGGCGTCGAGTCGGCTAATTGTTATTGATAAGGCATCGGAAACTGCGACGCCCACACGCTTTTCGCCGAGGTCAAGAGCGACAACAGGAGCATGAATCGCTGTTTTTTCGTCGGCTCTTTCCATTAATATAGGTTTGCGTAATCTACTCAACACGCGCTAGTTTGACCCGGAAAGATCGCTAAAACTCTGAGTAAATGCCGCATAAAGTTGAGTTGCACCGTCCCGTAACCGCCTGTATGATACGACTGGCTCGCCCAAAGCGCATGCCGGCGCGTGGATCCGATGCCTGGTCTTAACGCATAGCAAGAGGTAACTAATGACATTTCGCACAAAGTTTGCACTGATTCTATTCTCAGCCGCGCTGGCTATATATACCGTGGTTGGGGGTTGGATTTCTACTCGCGCTCAACAACCCGCGAACGATCCAAATGCACAGTTGCGGATTTTTGAAAGCGTGCTTCAACATATTCAAAACGATTATGTTGATGAGCCAAACATGGAAAAGGTTCGAGCCGGCGCCTTACGCGGTTTGGCCTACGGTCTGGATCCATACTCGACCTATCTAACCCCGGACCAGGTCCGTCAGTTTAACGAAGACGGAAAAAGCAATCAGGTGGGAATTGGCGCCGAACTTTCCCAGGTTGCTTCTTACCTGTATGTCATCGCGCCTGTGAAAGGCTCGCCCGCCGATGCGGCGGGAGTTCGCGCCGGAGATATTATTGAGTATATCGATGGCAAGGCCACGCGGGATATTTCTCTTTACGACGCTAAGCAACTCTTAAACGGGAGCGCTGGGTCCGAAGTGAAGTTGCGCATTCTCCGCGCTAACACCCGACCGCTAACGCTGACGGTGAAACGGAGTGCTTTTCGAGCCTCTGCGGCTGAAGCGAAAATGGAAGCCGGGCGAATTGGCATTCTCCGTGTAAATAGCTTTGCCCAGGGCGAGGCAGTGGACGTGCGCGCTCATCTGCAGGATTTGATCAGGCAAGGGGCGCAGAAGATGGTTTTGGATCTCCGAGGTACGGCTGGCGGCTCGCTTGACGAGGCAGTTGCTGTAGCAAATCTCTTTATCAAGGAAGGAACACTTGCTCAGACGTCTGGTCGGGAGGCAAAGACATTAAAGACTTTTGTTGCTGATCCCAGGGCAGCGATTTTTTCGGGTCCCGTTGTCGCATTAATAGATGCGGGGACGGCCGGAGCGGCCGAAGTGGTCGCGTCTGCGTTACTCGAGCGGAATCGCGGGCAGGTTGTCGGCGAGAAGAGCTTTGGGGCCGGCGCCGAGCAACAACTCTTTACCTTGCGCGCCGGTGACGGTTTACTGCTTACAACTGTCAAGTGGGCCTCTGCAAGCGGCAAGCCTTTTCTGGGAGAGGACCGGAGCCATTCAGGGGTTACTCCCTCAGTTGAAGTCAAGCGACCTGAACTCGCCGACGTTATCGATCCCGATAGTCTGACTGGAAACGATGATGACCAGGCGGCCAAGTCGGGCGCGTCAAACGAGAAGCACGAGGTCGCTCCTGATGCGAATACTGCAAGGCCTTCCGCTGAAGATTTGCAAATGAAGAAGGCGGTTGAGCTTTTGCGTGAGAACAAGACTGTACCTTTGCAAAAGGCAGCTTAAGGTTAGTGCTCACGAGCTAAATGAACGGCCAGGGGAAGTCTCCTCTGGCCTTTTGTTTTGGATAGGCGTTTTTCATCCAGTTGCATTCAATCTCCCCAACGCGTTGGATATCGAATAGCGAACCATCCATATGGGGTAACAGTCGAAGACAGCGACAGAATTCATGTTGGGTTTAGATTGCGAACGGCTTGCAATCGGTCGCATGTAGACGGCTTCAGACGGTGTTCACAGTAAACTGGTCGCTTACCGGATTTGGACGCCGCCGAAGGAACAGTTTTTGCTAAAACTTTGGTGAGTACGCCGCGCGAACAAGTTTTAGCTAAGGAGAATCGAAGCGATGATTATGACCAACAAATTACTACCAGTGGCTTTAGTGGCTGCCCTCATTGGCGGCTCGGTGGGTGCTTTCGTAATGCACTCGAGAAATCCTTCAAATACAACGCCCTCAACTACATCAACTAATGGGACTCCGGCATCAGTCGACACTTCGAGAAATGCAGATGCGCAATATGCCCAGTAT
>JALYXE010000290.1 GCA_030947265.1 Acidobacteriota bacterium | reverse complement strand
GTGCATGCATCAACTGGCGGTCTTTTTCTTTCCGGCGATCATTGCCGGAATTCTCTTGCGTTCGGAATACAGCTGGAGAAAGCGATTGCGACTGGCCCTGCAGTACAGCGCGGCTGCTTCATTGACGACGCTGGGGATCAACTATTACTGCTTCCATTGGGCAACAGGAAGGTTCGGTTTGGGTGATTTTGCTCGCTGGCTGACTTCGTACGTGCAAGGCCCTGATAGTTACAGCTTCAGTTTCAATCTGCTGAGCAACCTCGGTTACACCCTGCGAGGGCAGGCCCGGCTCTTTTTTGAAGGGCGAATCAATTGGACAAAGGGATTGCTTTCCTTTCCCGTGATGCTGCTTATTGCTGTGCTGGTGGGACTCGTCGCAATGCTGACCTCTAACGTTTTAAGCGCATTGCCCGAGATTCGACTTCGCTTCCGGCTGCCAAAGCTCGTCGACGATCAATTCAAACCAATTGCCATCGTCTGTTTGGTTTGGCTCGTCTCTTATCTGCTCTTTTTGTTCTTCTGGTATCCCTACTTCACTCCTTACCGGCTTTTCTATCTGGCGCCCGTATTGATTCTCGGCAGCGTGCTGCTCGCCCAGAACGAGCGTTTGCCTAACCGCAAGTTAAGAATCAACGCGGCGATGTTTGTCGCGGCGATGGCGATTAGCAACTTCGTATTTTTCATTCTGCCACTGTCTCATGCTGAGAAGTTTCCGCCACTCTCATTTGCACTTGAAATGAGTCGCACGTGGACGCCAAAGGCGGTGATCTATTACGCGGGATCAAACGCTGACAATCAACTGGTCAGATATTTTAGTCCGCACACCAGCTGGAAGGTTTTGAAATCCGATCATGGGGATTCATTCGAAAGGGAGTTGGTTGAAGTCTACCAAGCTGATGGCACTGTCTGGCTGGAGACATCGGCGATTAGTCAGATCGAGTCGTCAATGAATGGCAAGGCCTGGTTAGCCGCTCACTCAACACCGAGACACTTCAAGGAGCTAAACGACGGGTCTTACCGGATGAGATTCGTTCAGGTATTTCCACTTTCGTCAGCGGCGAAGCTGCAATCGAATTGCGTGTTGATGGCGTACGTGAATGAAGATACCTTCAAATAAAACCTTCCTTGCGGGCTCGGAGCTTTCCTACATCGGGGAAGTAATCGCCAGCGGAAATATCGGTTCTGACGGCCGGTACACTCGTGCGTGTGCTCGACTCCTGGAAGAGCGCTATTCCATTCGGAAAGTGTTAATTACCCCTTCGTGTACGGCAGCGCTGGAGATGGCCGCCATGCTTTGCAATCTCGGACGGGATGACGAAGTGATCCTCCCCTCCTTTACCTTCGCGTCGACGGCAAACGCAATCGTGAGACTCGGGGCCCACCCGGTGTTCGTGGATATCAGAGCCGACACCCTCAATTTTGACGAGCGATTAGTCGAGGCTGCGATCACGCCTCGCACCAAGGCCATCCTTCCTGTGCACTATGCGGGCGTGGCGTGCGAGATGGATACCATAATCGAGATAGCTCAGGCCCACAATCTGTTTGTGATTGAAGACGCAGCCCAGGGAGTCAACGCGTTCTACAAGGGCAGGGCACTCGGTTCGCTGGGCACGCTAGGCGCATACAGTTTTCATTCGACGAAGAATTTTGCTTGCGGGGAAGGTGGCGCGTTGTGCATTAACTCCGAAGATTTGGTGGCACGGGCCGAGATCATCCGTGATAAGGGAACCAATCGAGGCCAATTCCTCCGCGGCGAAGTCGATCGTTACACCTGGGTCGATGTTGGCTCGTCGTATCTACCGAGCGAGCTGGTCTGTGCGTTTCTCTTCGGCCAACTGGAGATGATTGAGTGGAGCACCAAGCGGCGCAGCAGAATCTGTCGTTTCTATGACGAACACCTGAGGCCGCTTGCGGAAGAGGGTTTACTTCGTCTGCCGGCCACTCCTGAATACTGCGAAAGCAACCACCACCTCTATTACCTACTGCTTCCTGACGCAGCCACGCGGGATCGAGTCTTGAAGCATTTGAACGAGCAAGGGATTGGAGCAGTGACGCATTACGTCCCCTTGCATTCGTCACCTATTGCCAGGAAGTTGGGTTATGGCGAAGCCAAGCTACCGGTCACTGAAATGGTGAGTGAATGTTTGCTGCGATTGCCGGTTTATCCCGACATGACTGAAACGGAGCAAAAGTACGTGATTCAAGGTGTGCACGAGTCTTTGCAAAAAGGAGTCATTCATACAACTCCCCATCTCGCAGAAGCGATTGGGTAAGTCCCTGGAGTGAAACAGAATGTTTGTCTCAAAGGAATCAGATGCCGGAGAAGTCTATTTATCAATTGTGGTTCCGGTCTACCGCAGCGAAGAGTGCTTGATTGCCCTTTACGACGCCATCAGAGAGGTAATGTCGTCGATCGATCAAACATACGAATTGATTCTGGTAAACGATTTTTCGCCTGACAAGTCATGGTCCGTAATTCAATCGCTCTGCGAGGTTGACCCTGCCGTGATGGGCATCGATTTGCGGCGAAACTTCGGTCAGGATAATGCGATTATTACGGGCCTCCGTCAGGTGCGCGGCAAGTACG
Source organism: Acidobacteriota bacterium (assembly GCA_030947265.1). GTDB lineage: Bacteria > Acidobacteriota > Blastocatellia > Pyrinomonadales > Pyrinomonadaceae > PSRF01. The sequence goes on along the minus strand of JALYXE010000290.1, from coordinate 2,003 downwards.
TCGCGATCATGGACGACGACTTACAGCACGATCCGAAGTTCCTCCCGGCCTTACTCAGTGAAATCGAGAAAGGACCGGATGTCGTCTATGCGGACTTTGGCGCGAAGCAGCAAAAGCTCTGGAAGAACATCGGCAGTTGGATAAACGGAAAGATTGCCGAATGGGTCCTCGATAAGCCGAAGGGCATGTACATCTCTCCATACAAAGTTATTCGCCGAGACATCGCAGAACTAATCTGTGATTACCCAGGCCACGCTCCATATATCGATGGACTCCTGTTTCAAACCACCGCGAGGTTTGCGCAAGTTCCCGTTGAGCATTGTTCTCGCTTTCAAGGGAAGGGCAACTTTACCCTGGTCAGATCGGTTGGCGTTTCGGCGCGATTGGCGTTTTCGTTCTCGGCGCGCCCATTACGTCTTATCGGCGCTTCCGGCGTGGGTTTTGCCGGACTGGGACTGGCGTTGGCAGCTTTTGTGATTTCCTATCGCCTGTTCTTTCCGCAGGACTTCGGAGCTGAAGCCGTGGGCTGGGCATCATTAATGGTGGCGATTCTAATCGCTTCCGGCTTACAAATGATTTTCTTCGGCGCATTGGCCGAGTACACCGGCCGCTCATATCTGCTGATGAGCAGGAAACCGCAAACAGCCATCCGCGAGGTAATCAATGGCAGTAATATTAAGCGAATCGCCGTTGCCAGATCTCCCGAAAGATTCTTTGAGAGATCGGCAGTTGGCTCCCGCGTTGATCTATAGCAGCGCCTTCGTCTACGAGCTGGCGATGATCGCCCTGTATGGCCGTCATTACTTCGCGCGCTATCGAGCTATCGCGAACCTAATTGCTCCTAGCTCGACCGTACTCGATCTATGTTGTGGTCCGGGCATCCTGTATCGGCGGTACTTGCGCCACAAATCGATCCTTTACACGGGATTTGACCTGAACCAGAGATTCATAAGAAATCTGATTCAGGCGGGAGTGCCGGCTCAGACTCGCGATCTGCGGAGCGAAGAATCTCTACCGGCGAGCGACTATGTGATTATGCAAGCCAGCCTCTACCACTTCCTGCCGGACCCTGAACGGATTCTCCAGCGCATGATGGTGGCCGCACGTAAAGCCCTAATCATCTCCGAGCCTATACTTAATCTGGGTGACTCGAAATCTGCTTTGGTTCATCAGCTCAGCGGTCGATTAACGAATGCCGGGAACGGTAGCGAATCCCATCGTTTTAATGAACAGTCGCTTGACGAGCTGTTTTCCGTACTGGGATGGCGACCTAAGTCTGCCTTTTCTATCAGCGGCGGTCGTGAAAAGGTTTTCGTATTCGCGAAGGATCATTAGTTGAAATCGTCTCCGCTTGTGTGGCGCTAATAACCACTCGCGCACATTTCGTGGTTATCTCGGCCACACCCGGAAACAAGTCCCAATCGTGATAGCTTTCATGAGAGAGTGCTGCGTCGGCAGCAAACGCATTTGAATGTGCGGTATGTCTGTTGCAGGCCAATGAACTCTTGCGGACGCGCAAAGGCAGTATCGATTACTGCCATCGGTAAGATGAAACCGGAATCCTTCAATACTCACCCCAGCGATCATAAGAAGTGTTAGCTGTGATACTCGTTATTGTTCCATTATTACTGGTGGCCTTTTGGGTATCCTATTTCTTGCTGCCGCCGGCTCACGGCTTACCAATACTCGCGTATCACCGCGTTTCTGAAAACCAGAACGGAAAGCTGACGATTTCAGTCGCTCGATTGGACGAACAGCTGGCCGTACTCAAGCGTCAGGGGTATCAATCGATCACTTTCGCGGATCTCAAGAATCTGGAGACGACCGGGTTGCCGTTGCCGGCTAGACCGGTGCTAATCACTTTTGACGACGACTATCTCACGGTGCATCGATACGCCTATCCGTTGCTGAAGAAGCACAAGCTCCAGGCGACCGTCTTCCTGACACCTGACTCCGCCGGTAGCTTCAGCCACCTGGCTGGCGGCAGCGAGCGGACGTTGGGC
>JALYXE010000278.1 GCA_030947265.1 Acidobacteriota bacterium | reverse complement strand
CACCGAAGGCTCGTCTGACCATTCAATGATGTCGATTTTCTCGCCGCGCAACTCGCGAATGATGGCCTGCACCCGAGACCCTTTCATGCCGACGCAGGCGCCGACTGGGTCAACGTCGCGCTCATTTGAAGTGACTGCAATCTTGGCGCGTTCTCCGGGCTCGCGCACGGCCGACTTAATCACCACGGTCCCATCGTAGATTTCAGGGACTTCCATCTCAAACAAGCGGAGCAGAAGTTCTGGAGAGGTCCGCGATACTTCTACCTGCGGCCCCTTGGATTCCTTCGAAACGTTGTTGATTACTACGCGAATTCTTTCGCCCTGATTCCACTGTTCGCCGCGCGATTGTTGAGAACGCGGCAGGATGGCTTCGAGGTTTCCCAGGTCGACGATGATGTTCCCGCGCTCGAATCGCTTCACATAACCATTGACGAGGTCGCCAATCTTATCAATGTATTGTTCGTAAACATTGCTTCGAACTGCGTCGCGAACTTTTTGAAAAAGGATTTGCTTTGCGGTTTGAGCGGCGATGCGGCCAAGTTCTTCCATCGGCAAGGGCAGCAAAAGAGCATCGCCTAATTCAACCTCTTCACCCGCCAGCTCGCGAGCTTCGTCTATCGATAATTCTGTTGCCGCGTTGGCCACTTCATCGACAACTACTTTCGTGGCTGAGAGCTCAATGCCGGTATCGGGATTCCAGTCCACCTGGATGTCCTCGCCGGAGCGAAACTGTTTCTTGGCGGCAGCCCGAACTGCTTCCTTCATTGCGTCGATAACGAGATCTCGCTCGATTCCTTGCTCCTGGCAGAGCGCTTCGATGTTTTGTGCGATGGATGAACTCATGGAACTTTAATACTCCGTTGGCTCGACGCTGGGTAATGCCCGCGCCGTTGAGCCTATTCAGTTGTTATTCAGTTGTAAGTAACACAGATTTCCACCTGTGGTTTCGTTTTCCGATGTAACGCAACTGTTGGTTTGCATCGCACCTATTGTCAGCTCCGTTCGCAAACTAACAGTTTGCGTTACTGTGCTCTCTATTGGCGAGTCGAAATTCTTCGTTGGCATCAAATTCCAGATTCGCCTTAGCTATTGATTCCAGGTCAATTCTTACTTGTCCGCTGGTGCGGTCTTCAAACAGCACTTCCTCGCCATCTATCCCCAGCAAGCGACCGCGGAAATTGCGCTGGCCATTGATTGGTCGGCGCGTTCTCAGTCTCGCGAGCCTCCGGGCGAACCGCTCGTAGTCTTCGCGCTTGTAGAGACCTCTTTCGAGACCGGGCGAAGATACTTCCAGTATGTAGGAAGAATGGATGAAATCTTCGACGTCGAGAATCGTGCCAACGTGCAGGCTCACCTGCGAACAGTCGTCGTGAGTGACCCCGGTCAGCTTGTCAATAAAGATGCGAATGATGGGCTTGTTATCAGGCCCTGCGACTTCGGCGTGTACCAGTTCCAGTCCGTGGTCGATTGCTACGCGTTCAGCTATTGCCTGCACGCGATCTTCGACTGAACTCGACCCCATCGACCCTCCGAAAAAGCACTCGCCCAAAAGAAAAAGTGGGCGCGAACCCACCGGACGAACCGCCGCGCTTCGAGCAAGCCGTGAATTATACGTAAAGGGAACTAGGGAAGCAAGTTGGCCTCAGGTACCGGGTCAGTTTGGGATGTTTCCGAGCGACTTCTTTACTCGGAGCGCGGGCGCCCTCGCCCGCAATAGCGCGGAGCGCGAAGAAAACTATCCTATGCTCTCTTAATACTTCCAGATACTTCCAGAAAATTTCGTGCCTTGCGGCGCGATGCGGGCGCGGGCCCCCGCGCTCCCAGTGATAAGGTTGAAAGGATATGATTCCTATGTGGTTCTTATCCGCGCGGCAGCTCAAATTACTTGTGGTGACTTGTGAGTGGAAGGGTCATCCGCCGAGTTTAGCCTTTACTATTTCACTGATTGTTCGACCGTCCGGGTTCTTTCCGGCGAGGGCAGCCTGGGCAGCCTTCATAACCTTTCCCATGTCTTTCATCGAGCCGGCGCCGGTCTCAGTTATGGCGGCCATTACCGCCTCTTCGATCACTTCGCGTGAAGCTGCCTGAGGCAGGTAAATTTCGATCGTTTCGATTTCAACTTGCTCCTTGTCGGCAAGATCCTGTCGCCCGCCCTTTTCATACTGCTCTACAGAATCGCGCCGTTGTTTTACCAGAGATCGCAAAAGCTTAGTCAACTCGTCGTCATCGAGTTCGGCTCCCTTTTCAATCTCACGGTTCATCATCGCAGCTTTAACCATTCGCAGCGTGGACGTGCGCGGCGCATCCTGCGCCTTCATTGAAGCCGTCAAGTCCGAAATAATCTGCTGCTTTAGAGTCATTCGTTAGTTCCTCCTGCTGAAAATATACCGCACGCCACCACCCCAACGAGCATGACACACCGCGCGTACTTCTGATCCAGTAGCAGCGGGGGCATGCCCCCTTCCTTACCTGAGAGCTTCCAGTCCGGAGTGAACACTCCTGGCTTGAAAGGTGTCAAGTCGCGAACTTTAAAGGTGTCAAGTCGCGAAAGAACGATCCAGCTCGAGGAAGCTCACAGGTCAGAAAGGGGGCATGCCCCCGCTCTTAGCCTGAGGATATCTCACGGTGCGAAGGGGTCCGCGGCCGCCCTGTCATGAGTGGGCGTGCCCGTTTGATTTCGCGAGATGGCGAGCCAAATATCTGCCAGTGTGAGACGCAGGTGAGGCCATGATCTCTTCGGGCGTGCCTGTAGCCACCACATATCCGCCGGCGTCCCCACCTTCAGGTCCCAGGTCTATGATGTAGTCGGCGGTCTTGATCACATCGAGATTGTGTTCGATTACAAGTAGAGATCCGCCGGCTTCAATTAATGCTCGGAAAGCTGCCAGGAGTTTGTTGATATCGTCAAAATGCAAACCAGTCGTAGGCTCATCGAAAATGTAAAGCGTCTTAGCGCCCGTGCGTTTTGATAGTTGCGCGGCGAGCTTAATCCGCTGCGCTTCGCCACCCGAAAGCGTCGTAGCTGACTGCCCCAACCGCAGGTAACCTAGTCCCACTTCATCAAGCACCCGCAGCCGATTAGTAATCTTTGGCACCTCGCGAAAGAAAGTTATCGCCTCGCGCACAGTCATATTCAAAACTTCGTGCACGTTCTTCCCGCGATAACGCACGTCGAGAATTTGCTGTTTGAAGCGCGTGCCTTTGCATTCTTCGCACACCAGCTCAACGTCGGCCAGAAACTGCATCTCTACCGTGACTGTGCCGTCGCCCTGGCAAACGTCGCAACGGCCACCGGGCAGGTTGAATGAAAAGTGTGACGGATCAAAACCGCGCGCTTGCGCTTCGCGCGTCGAGGAGAAAACCTCTCGGATTGCATCATAGACCTTTATGTAAGTGACCGGGTTAGAACGAGGTGTTCGTCCAATCGGCGACTGGTCAACCAAAATAACATCGTCAACAAGCTGACCGCCATCCAACCGGGAAAAAGCCCCAACGTGGCCTTGCCAATCTCCTCTTTGTTTCTTCAGTCCCGCATAGATACAATCGTGAATCACAGTTGACTTGCCTGAACCGCTAACACCTGTAACGCAGACGAGCATATCGAGCGGAAACTCTATATCGATCGATTTCAAGTTGTGTTCGCTTGCGCCGTGCAATGTCAGACACCGCTTTTGCGAAAGGCGCCGCTGTTTTGGTTCTTTAATCTCCGCCTCGCCGCGAAGGTAGCGCGCTGTCAGAGAATCCCCATCACCCAACAATCCCTCGAAGTCTCCTTCATAAATAACTCGGCCTCCAAGTTCACCGGCCGACGGTCCGATGTCGAGAATATGATCGGCGGCACGCATCATGTCCTCATCGTGTTCTACTACCAGCACAGTGTTTCCGATATCGCGCAAATTGTGCAGCAGGCGAATGAGACGATCATTATCGCGGGGGTGCAGGCCAATTGAGGGCTCATCAAGAACGTAGAGAGCGCCGACCAGGGAAGAACCCAGATTCGTTGCCAGCTGTATGCGTTGGGCCTCGCCGCCCGACAGCGTAGAAGCCAGTCGCTCAAGTGTCAGATAGTCCAAACCAACTTCAAGCATAAATCGTAGACGACGGCGGATCTCAAACAGGATTCTTTCGGCGATCGCTCCTTGTTCGATCGAAAGTTGCAGCAATTCGAAAAAGCGCGCTCCGTCCTTTATCGCAAGGGCACAAATTTCAGGAAGCGTGGCCCCGCCTACTTTCACGTCGCGAGCCTCTTGGCGTAAGCGCCCGCCACCGCAGTCGGGACACAGGGTGTAGCCGCGGTACTTAGAAAGAAAAACCCGCACGTGAAGTTTATATTTCTTTGTTTCAAGCCAGTCGAAAAAGCCTCGTACACCGGCCCAGTCTTTCCTGCCTTCAACAACAGCGCGTTGCTCGGCACGCGAAAGTTGAGCAAACGGAACCGTCATCGAAATCTTTTCTGACTTGCAAAATTGTCGCAGCTCGTCCAATGCCCACTCGTGCTGCGGCTTGGTCCAGGGTTCAATAGCGCCTTGCTTGAGAGTTAATCCGGGATTGGGAATTACCAGATCGAGATCGAGCCCAATCGTGTTTCCAAATCCCTGGCAAGTCGGGCAGGCGCCATAAGGATTATTAAAGCTGAACAGGCGCGGCTCGGGT
>JALYXE010000269.1 GCA_030947265.1 Acidobacteriota bacterium | reverse complement strand
CGCAAATGTATCTCGATCAGTAACGGTTCCTTCAATAGATCAGTCAAGCTAATTACTGGGAACCGCCGGGCATCCCGCCCGCGATGGGCGCGAAGCACGAAAAATCGGCTCGGCTTACCTCGGTTTCTTGAACCAGGCACTACCGTAGGGCCAGTCTCCTGGCTCTAGACACAGTCCGGCTTTCACCGGATTGTTTTCTATGTACTTAACAGTCTTTTCAAAATGCTGTTCGTTGCGAATGTAGCGATCGAAATAGTCTTCGATCCAGAACTGTCCGTTCCGACTGAGTAAATTGTTTGCCTCATGCGCAGTAAAAGACTTACGTGAGTGTCAGGATATCACTCAACTCGTATGCCTCGAAACGTGTCATTAAGGAATGAACATGGTTTGGCATCACTACCCATGAGAAAAGGTGCTATCTGATGCCGTCAAACTTAAGTAGCGAGTCTTGAACCATCTTGGCCACTTGAGGGACTTTGAGCAGAGCCTCACCGTATCCCTGGTCTAAGTACCTCTCGATACGCTTCTGCAACACGATTCTTTCCTGCTCATACTTTAGTGACTTTAGCTCTTCCCTCCAGCGCTGGATAACCTTAAAGGGCACAGAGTCTGCGAGATGAAAAGTAATGAACTGTGCCTTGCAAGGATTTTTGTTCGCGCTTCGCGCTCACTGCGGGCGGGACGCCCGCGGTCCCAGTGTTCGCGTTTGAGTGACTAATCCTGGTCAACTTCGGTCGGCCGCTTAGCAAATTTGAACGCACCGAACGACGCCAGTGCGATAACGATTGTTCCCAACAAGCGAATCGCACCGGCGATCTGAGTAGTCGAATCGAGCAAATTCAGACTACTCAGCATGTAGTTCCAATCGTGAATGGATCCTTCGCCGCCAAGCAAGGGCAGCTGCAAAGCCACCGCATCTCCCGCATAAACCGAGACATTCAAAACGCTCTCCCGACCCAAAAGAGCACCAGCGCCGCCGAATAGAATTGCTGTTGATAAAGAAAATAGCCGACAAAGAGGGCCGGCATGATCACCTGAAATAGCGAGCCGCCCGCGATCATCATGAATTCTCCAAAGGGGCGGAAGAATAGGTGACCTGCTTCATGAATAACGAGATTCACTCCATCGATCAAATGCCATGGGTACGGATCATATGCGCACCAAAAGAAATACAGGCTTGCTATCACGGCTGTAACCAGCTTCGGCGTGTCTTTCTTCATGGTTCCTCTTCCGCACGTTCGGGTCCGGGGCTGGAGGCGAAGGAAACGGCTGCTTCATTTGAATGAAACAGCCGTCTCGTCCACCGACAAGGGTTTGAGTTATCGCGCTCCTATCTTCCGGCAGCCTTCTCACTGGCAGCGTTCTCACCATTAGACGCGGGCAGACTCATTTGATTACGGAACAGGTTGAGTAGCAGCAAGGTGCCGATCCCGCCCCCGCCTTCGCTCGCTCCACCGGCCGCCATGATGTCCGGCGTGATTCGCACGCCTTTCTCGCCGATGACTTTCAACACTTCAACTAACGCGACACCCTGCGCCCCCAATGCATTGACCTGTTCATGATAGGCGACGCCTTGTGCTTCTCCCATCAGGCGGACCTTCTCCGCCTCGGCCTTACCCGTTTGCAGAATGTAGTGAGCTTCGCCTTCGCCTTCCGACTTGCGCTGTTCAGCGCGCTTGCCGGCAATCTCGACTCCCACCGTTGCGGCCATCAAGTCTTTCTGGTTGTCCGCCTGTGATTTAGTCCTCTCCAGTTGAATGCGCTTGTCTTCCGCTTCGCGTTGAGCGTTGTACATATTTTGCCGTTGCTCCGCCAGGATCTTTTCAGTCTGCGTCTTCATCAATTCTTCCGGCAGATGGATGTGGCAGATGAGTACATTTACGACATCGACGTGATACTTCAACAAGTGAGCTCTGACGCGAGCCTCGGCACGTTCCTGCTCTTCATGCCGGTTCTGCAAGTAAGCCATGGCCGATGATTCCGAAGCCTGATTGCGGAAGATCGAATCAATCAGCGGATGCATAACGTTTTGAATCAAGCGGTCAATCCCGCCAATTTTGGCCACCATGAAAGGCGCATCTTCCGGCTTAACTCGAAATACCACCCGCACTTCCAACTGCATTGTGAAGCCGTCTTTCGAGATGACTTCAAACGGATTGAATGTGTTGACCACTTCGCCTGAAGTCCATTCGACGGTCTGGTTGGTTGTGGGGATAATGATCGGCGTGATCGCCAGAGTGTTCACGTAATAACGTCCCGGACCAACTACCGTCTCCTGTATGCCACGATAACCTTCGGGCACGACGTAGGCTTCGTGTGCGCCTTCATCAAGCCGCCGGTCCGCAGGATCGCCTGCCATTAGTTCATTTTTGATCTCTTCGGCAGTTCGCTTGTCATCGATCTGGTCGAGGCGAGCAGCGGTTTGCTTGGCTTGCTCTTTTTCTTCGCGCTCCATTCGCTCGCGCACTTTCGCAGCCATCTGCCGGCGAATGTCATCAGAAGGATCCTTGCCGGTGTTGGATACTATGACCGCCACCTCGCCCGGCTTCACTTCTTTAGCGCTTTCGGGGATGACCTTGAAGAGCTGCGGGTTGATGTAATAAGTGCCAGGCAACAGGATGTCTTTTTGCGGGCCGCGCTGGCCAGAGCTGTTGATGAACTCGTGACCATCCTGAAAATTATCGTGGCCAGGAATCGATTCGGCAACGTAGTCTTTGGGGTTCAACGGCGAACCATCCAGCGCTTCTACCAGGCCGATCTGGTTTTCATTGATGACCGTGGCATCGTAGAGCCTGATAGTGAACAGCCCCGGTTTGACCTCCGATTTGTTTTCGAGCGGCACCGACTGCGTCAGGATACGGTAGGTACCCGGCGTAAGGATGTCGACTTGTGGCCCCCGCTGTCCGCCTGTAGCGACGAATAGCTCGGCGTTTTGAAAACTAAGATGACCTTCGATGGCCCTGCCAAGCAACCGTCCCGGATCGAGCGGCGCGCCATCAGCGGCAATGACGATACCGACTTTGCCCTGCGGGATCACCGTTGTCTGGCCGATGGATACACGGAAAAGATAAGGGTGAATGGGCCACAAGCCCGGGGGCAGGGTTCGCAATTGAATACCCTTAACGCCGCCCTGCTTGATGAAGGCGATCGGGTCCTGAAAGTTGTTGTGAGCGTTCTGCGCGCGGTCGAGCGCAAAAATCCGGCCCGGCAGCATCGGCTCACCATCGACAGCTTCGACGATGCCAATTTCGTCAGCGCCGATCTCGATGAGTGGCACTTTCCTTACGACGCGCTCGAACGGGTACTTGATTAGATGCAGGCCTGGCTTGAGCACATCTGCTTGAATACCGACTTCTCCTTCCGTGGCGACCACTCTTCCCGGCGGCATCTTCGCACCAAAATATCGCCGCTCCTTGATCGCGATCTCGCGCGCATCGACGTTTACGAAAATTCGTTTGACGATAATGAGCACTACCATCAGGAGAACGAGGGCGACAAGCAACTCGGGCCACCAAGTAACAACGTCAAAGTTATCCATAGTTAATCCTCTTTCAGTCTTAATGAGGTTGGGAAATTCAAATTTTTATTCATTCTGGACTGGTTGGAGTTCGCGGCGCGCGCTTGCGAGGGTGCGTTTCAAGATAAAACCTGCTCCTGAGCTTCTCGTGCGCGAGGATAGTATCCAGAATTCACCTTCGAGTATAGAGCGCAACTCCTGCGCCGACATCTGAGCTAGAAATCCTTGGCGCCAAAACTCCAACCCCGTTTCAACAGCTCGTTGATATGTCTCTGCCTCATCAGCAAGGGCCGCAACGTGCAGCATCTTTATGATTGAAATCCGATCGGGTTCAACCCTGCATGAATCGATAAATCTTTCGGCGAGATTCTTGTTTACGGGCAGTTCATGCCGCGAGACGTAAGAAACCAGAGAAAGCAACTGAGCTCCGGAATCGGCCCGCGCGATAGCCACGTTCAAGGCATCTTCGTAAACCGCGGGATCCCCGGTGTTGCGGGCGTCTTCAAGTGCGCCTTTCTCGCCGGCTTTTGCACGGCTCAATAGTTGGTCACGTAAAGCGGCGCTTTGGTGGCTCGTCTCGGCAAGGAACTCCCCATCGAGCTCCGCTAATGTTTGACGGTCAAAATCATCAAACATGCCCCGGCTTTCGGGCCTTGGGAGTAGAGCCTGTGTTTCAGTTGCGGAAGTGGGCTGCTGCCAGAAATAAATCGCGACAACTACGATAGCCAGGATAAAAACGGAAGTGATGAGAAAGGTGACCATCTCGGCCACGACGAGCGCCGCTCCGTACTTAC
>JALYXE010000247.1 GCA_030947265.1 Acidobacteriota bacterium | reverse complement strand
CTTCATCACGGGTCTCCTTTCGGTGTTTATGGTCTTGGGCCATCCCTCTCGGGTAAGCTCGTTTCGTTGGCTTTTCACCAACATTTTAGACCACTCCGGGGAGACCCGGCTTTCATAGTTTCTTCCTAACCTCGAGCTGCACAAACTAGAAATTGAATCTCATCTTGAGAGGCAATTGGATCTTGAAGTCCATGCTCCACTTTAAAAATCTCTCAGGTCCGGAAGGGGGCATGCCCCCTTCCTAACCTCGAGCTGCACAAACTAGGCAATTGAATCTCATCTTGAGAGGCAATTGGATCTTGGAGTCCATGCTCCACTTTAAAAATCTCTCAGGCGCGGAAGGGGGCATGCCCCCGCTCTTGTTGCCAAGTTCAAAGCACAAAGCACAAAGACCAAAAAGCCACAGACCAAAGACCAAAGACCTAATCTCCAAGATAAGCTTCAATCACCTTCGGATCATTTCTGATCTCCTCGGGGATTCCCAGCGCAATCGACTTTCCATAATCCAGCACCTGAATTCTTTCGCAGACTCCCATCACCACTTTCATATTGTGTTCAACGAGCAGAATGGTCAGCGAGAAACGATCCCTGATTCGCTGAATCAAGCCCATCAACCCTTCCTGCTCCGAAGGGTTCATGCCGGCGGCTGGTTCATCCAGAAGCAGGAGTTGCGGGCGCGTGGCAAGGGCGCGAACAATCTCCAGGCGTCGCTGACTGCCATATGGGAGGCTCGTTCCGCCTTCATCTTTTACCTTGGCCAGGTCGAAAATCTCGAGCAACTCCACCGCAAATTCACGATGATCGCGCTCGTCCCGCTCAAATCGGGGTAAGCGAAAAACAGCGTCGGCCAAATTCTGTTTTGCATGTCGATGGCAGGCTGTCATCACGTTTTCCAAAACGGACATACTGGGGAACAGCCGAATGTTTTGAAATGTGCGCGACACTCCGCGTCGTGAGATCTCGTAGGACCTCAGACCGTCAATGCGTTTGCCCTGGAAATAGACTTCACCGGAAGTCGGTTTGTAAACGCCGGTGAGCAGATTAAAGACCGTAGTTTTTCCCGCGCCATTTGGCCCAATCAGGCCATAGATTTCACCACGCCGCACGCTCATGTCGAGCGCATTAACCGCCACCAGCCCGCCAAATTGAATAGTACACTTGACCGTTTGCAGCGGCGCCTCGCCATCGAATGTGCGCTGCTGATCACGACGAAGAGCGCGCGCGGCTGCCGTCATTATGCCATCCTCTTTGGTAGCCTTTACGGCATCTTGTTCCGGCGCGCCGCTCATTTGTTCTCAACCTCTTTCGTGTGATCGATCGCGGAGCGGGGGCCTTGTTCGGGTATGGAGACGCCACCTGTTCCGCCGACAGATTTATCGCCCTCCGGTGTCTTTCGCGCGCGCTTTAACCAGGAAAGTCCAAACTCACGAGTTCCCAAAAGTCCCTGCGGCCGAGTTAACATAATCAGAATTAGCAGTGCGGAATAGACCACAAGACGATACCGTGAAAAATCGCCGGGCAGTTTTCGCAACAGTTCGGGCATTATGGTAATCACGATGGCGCCCAAAACCGATCCGGTCAGCGAGCCCATACCACCCAGGACAATCATGATAATGATTTCAAACGAACGTATGAACTGAAAATCGTTCGTGCTCAGAAACGACGTGTAGTGTCCAAACAAAACTCCCGCCATGCCGGCAAGGGCGGAACTGATAACAAAGGCCAGCACTTTATAGTTCGTAGTATTGATGCCCATGGCTTCGGCAGCCAGCTCATCCTCGCGTATCGAGACAAGTGCACGACCAATGTCCGAATGGACGATGTTGTAAACGACAACGATGGTGATGACCGCAAATGCGCCTACCCAGAGAAAGTTTGTGTATGCGGGAACGGTGAAACCCGTGGCGCCGCCGACTTTGTCAATATTGAGTATGACGATGCGAATAATCTCGGCAAATCCCAAAGTAACTATGGCCAGGTAATCGCCACGCAGTCGCAAAGAAGGAATGCCCACTATCAATCCCGCCAACGCTGCGACGATCGCACCTACCAGGATAGCCAGCAGAAAGATCAGAGCGTGGGCCATACCCGCGCCGAGGAGTCCCGCCAGCGAGCGTTCCCAGCCTCCGGCGTAGTAGACCGTAAGGTAAGCCGAACTGTAAGCTCCGACCGCCATAAAGCCGGCGTGGCCGATGGAAAACTGTCCGGTGAATCCTGTGATCAGATTTAGCGAAACGGCGAGGATGACATTAATGCCCGCCAACATGATCACGCGGCCGAAGTAAGGTGGAACGCCAAAACCAAACAGCCCTGCCTCGCTCATGTACTGATTCATGGCGATGAGCAGAAGAACGATTACAAGCGCGGCCATGAGACGTTTGACTAGAGTGGGCATTCTTTGATTTAGATTTTAGCTTTCGGATTTTAGATTGAAACCGCAAGGAGCAATAGTTTCGATCCGCAATCTGAAATCTAAAATCCGAATGGTCAGACTTTTTCCTGGACCGTCGAGCCCAGCAAACCCGTGGGCCGAAATAGCAGTACTAAGATCAGGATTGCGAAAGCTACTGCGTCACGAAACGTGGTGGGCACCCCAACGTTTTGTCCGTAACCAACGACAAAAGTTTCTGCAATGCCAATGAGCAGGCCACCGAGCACGGCGCCCGGTATGTTGCCGATGCCTCCAAGTACTGCGGCAACGAACGCCTTCAGTCCTGTGATGATTCCCATTAAAGGATCGATTTGAGGATTGTATTGAGCTGTCAGGACGCCGCCTGCAGCGGCCAGGGCCGATCCAAGCGCGAACGTAACTGAGATAATCATATCGGTATTGATGCCCATTAACTTCGCCGAGTTGAGATTGAAAGACACGGCGCGCATTGCAGTACCGACTTTAGTCTTGAAGATAATCCATTGAAGCAGCAGCATCAGCGCCACGGACACGGCGAAGATCAGGATTTGAGATTTGGAAATGGCGGCATTGCCAAACAGCGTGTAACTCTGTTCGCGAAGGAGCTGCGGGAAAGCGCGTGGCGCGGCGCCCAGCCTGGCAACAAACAAATTTTCGATCAACAAAGAAACGCCGATGGCGGTAATCAGCGTCGTCATGCGCGCGTATTTTCTAATCGGACGGTAAGCAAATCGCTCGATTGCCATTCCGACGATGGCCGCCGCGATCATTGAACCGACCAGCACCACAGTGAGACCTACGAGAGAGGGTCCGGTCGCAAAACCAAGTTGGAAGGCTAAAAAATAACCTACGAACGCGCCCACCATATAGATG
>JALYXE010000228.1 GCA_030947265.1 Acidobacteriota bacterium | reverse complement strand
TTACCACCGTAACCACCGCCGCCGCCGCGACCGCCACCAAAGCCGCCCCGACCTCCGCCGCCGCCAGCACGATTCTCACGTGGTTTGGCTTCGTTGACGTTCAGTGCGCGACCGTTGACTTCCTTGCCATTAAATTGCGCGATAGCTGCTTCGCCTTCTTCCTTGCTGGACATTTCGACGAAGCCGAAGCCCCGTGATCGTCCTGTGTCGCGGTCTTCCACGACGCTCGCTGATTCAACCGTGCCGGCTGCTGCAAAAAGCTCTTGCAGATCCTGGCTAGAGGTCGCAAATGCGAGATTTCCTACGTAAAGTTTCATAGACATAAAGATGTACCTTTCCCCGAAGGGGGATAAAAGAAGCTGCGAATCGGATTGGCTTCGGTCGAACGGTAGGAGCGAAGGGCCGGTTTTCGGATGCTCTAAAGAGCGGCTTCTGAAGTTGAAATCAGCCTGCTCTCGAACTATCCAAACGCCAGCGCTAACTGTCTTTATGCGCGGGGCGCATCACCGTCGATGCGCGAGAGAAGGATTAACCGTACGTCACTATGCACTATTAAAGGAGAACTGGCAAGCCGGGGACGAGCTTCTCATCTTTTTTCTCAGTTGACGACTTTCCGCTTAGCCAGCGCACTTGCGCGCCACGGCAGGGGCATAAGTGCCCTTTCTAAACATCGAGCCAAACATCGAGAACCTGCGGTGCGCGACTACTTTCCGTTTAGCCAGCGCACTTGTGCGCCAGGGCGGGGGCACAAGTGCCCTTTTTAAACATCGAGAACCTGCGGTACGAGACTTTCCGTCCCGTCTGGATAAAGGATGTCTGCTTTTGATCGCCAAACAGCGGTAAGAGCCAGAGATGTAACCAACCGTCCCCATCACTATGCCCGGATCGGTGTGGATGCGGCGCGTAGGTTTCCATCGTTAGATTCGCACTACAGTATCTGAAAATTGATTATGAACGCGAGTTATGCCCAACTCGAAAACCTGAAACTTGAAAACTTGAAACTACACTCCCACGCGTCGCACGAGGTCGGCGAAGCGCGGATCAGAGCGCAGGCTGTCGAATCTTGGATCCACTTTGAGGCGCACCAGTATAAGGTCGTTCGCTTTATCTGCCCTCTCAAGCCACGCGAAGGCCTGATCTTTATCGCCGAGGGCGGCATATATTATTGCGATCGAAGCGGGCGAAACATAGCGATGCTTAGACATCTCCTGCAACTCGGCAAGATTTTTTTGCGCTTCCTCTCGCTTTCCGGCCAATGCATACGCGTGTGCGAGCGTCGCGATCCCCAGCGGTTTGCCTGCTGACAGATTTAGGACTTGCTTGAACTCGGCGATGGCTTCATCATACTTCCCTTCCTGTTCGTAAAGGAGCCCGAGCCGGTGATGCGTGGGAATAAAGTTCGGATCCATCTCCAGTGTTTTCCGTAATTGCTCTAGGCTCTGATCGTAATGGCGCGCAATGAGGAGAACCCACCCCAGAGTCATGTTAATAGGAAGCGAGAGCGGATCCAGCTCTTGCGCCTTTCTACTCTGTGCCAGCGCTTCGTCGAGCCGCCCTGCCGACATTAAGTAAACGGCATACCAGTGGTAAGCCACCGGATAATTGGGATTGAGTTCAATGGCCCGTTTGAATTCGCGCTCAGCAGCGGGCCAATCGCGGTCATAATAATATTTGACATGGGCCAGCGAAACGTGAGCTTCGGCGAGTGTGTCATCGATTTCCAGAGCCTTGAGCGCGGCGGCCTTCGCTTTTGGCATCACCTCAGTTGGCGGAATTCCTCCGGCAACCGCGTCCTGGGCCCCCAGAAGGTTATAAGCGTCAGCCAGGCCACTGTAAGCCAGCGCGAAGTTAGGATCTTTTTCTATCGCCTGTTGAAAATACTCGAGCGACTTCTGCATCCCCTCCTCGGTTCGCTTGTTCCAGTAAAATCGTCCTTTCCAATAGAGCTGATAAGCTTCGTTGCTCTCGGTGTAGTGCTTCGCCAGGCCTTTCTCTTCACCAGAAACTTTGAGTTTCAGTTTTTCGACAATCTCTCGCGCAATCTCGCGCTGGGTCACCAGTAAGTCTGACATCTTACGGTCGTACTGCTCGCCCCACAAAAGTTTGTTGTAGCGGACGTCTACGAGTTCGGCGCTGATTGTCAGGTTGTCGCCGCGTTGAACCATCCTTCCCGACAGCACGGCAGTCACGCCCAGCTCCTTGCCGACTTTGACGGGGTCTATCTCTTTGCCTTTGTAGCGAAAGACTGAACTGGTGGGACTGACTTTCAAGTTCGGTAACTGCGAAAGGCGATAGATGAGTGACTCAGCCAAGCCATCGGCGAGGTATTCAGTATCCGCTTCAGTGCTTCGATTCTGAAAAGGCAAAACGGCGATTGACTCGATTGCGACCTCAGTGTTGCGCGCGTGCAGATAAAAGCTGAGACCGACCACGCCCAAAACAATCACTACGACAGCAACTGCCGCGGCAAGTTTGTGTTGTTTGATTCCGGAAATAACATATTCTGCGCTGGAGGCGGGACGGGCAGTGGTGGCCGGCGCCGTCGCTGCCACCATGCTAGACGCAGTCGTTGGCGCGCCCTGGCCGCTGCCAGTTGGCATCCTTGAGCGGGCGTCGCGAAACTCCGGTGGCACAGTGCGATCTATTTCGGCATCAACTTCGAGCTTGCGTTTTAGTTTGCGCAGATCGATCACCAGGTCCTTGGCGGTCTGATACCGCTCCTCGGGATCTTTCGTCAGCCCCTTGCTTACGATCCGCTCCAGTTCGGCGGGTACTTCATTCGTGTAGCGCGTCAGTGGCGCAGGCTCTTTCTGGAGAATCAGAGAAACAGTCTCAGTCGGAGTCTCGCCCGCGAACGGCACGTGTCCGGTGACCATTTCGTAGAGTAAAGCGCCCAAGCTCCACAAATCCGTCCGCGCATCGACGTTAATTCCTTTCCCCTGTTCGGGCGACATGTAGTACGCGGTGCCCATCACTGTGCCGGCGGCGGTGTTGACCATGGCCTTGGTCGGAGCCTCGGTGTCGGTAATGGAACCCGGGGGCCCCGTCAGCTTGGCGAGGCCAAAATCGAGCAGCTTTATATAGCCGTCGCGCCTGACCATGATGTTCTCGGGTTTGATATCGCGATGGATGATGCCTGCCGCGTGCGCCGCCGCAAGTGCGCCGGCAGTTTGAATCGCAACCTCCAACGCCTCTGCCAGCTTCATTCCCTTGATGATGTGCGCGCGCAGAGTCTCTCCATCGATGAACTCCGTGGCGATGAAAGGCGTGGTGCCGGTCGTTCCAATCTCATAGATCGTAAGAATGTGCGGATGATTCAATGCGGAAGCCGCTTTTGCTTCCTGAATGAAGCGCTGCAATCGCTGTTGGTCAGTGGCTAAAGCTTCAGGAAGAATTTTGATCGCCACTGTTCGATCCAATTCCGTATCAAGCGCCAGATACACTTCACCCATCCCGCCCGCGCCGAGCTGCGAGCGGACTTTATAGCGGCCGACTTTTGTGCCTATAGGAAGAGTCATGTGCAAAGTTTAGAGTTCATCAAGCTTTATTAGGCTGTTGTTGGCAAAACAGCAAGCTAAAGCCTGGACTCTGAAACTCACTGTAGCAGCCCGACGCGGCGCATCACGTCTGCAAAGCGCAGGTCAGTGGTGAAACAAACGGATTTTTACTGCACGGGGTCCTCTAGTATTTGATGACGGGACCTGGTGTCATTTAACCAACTCATGGTTGGAGTCCGACCCTGCGAAGCAGTTCGGCATAACGCGGATCAGAACGAAGGTTATCGAAGCGAGCGTCGGCGATCAGATACGTGAACAGAATTGAGCGTTCCTGCAAGCCCTTCTCCAGCCAGGCAAAAGCCTGGTCCTTATCATTAAGCCTGGCATAGTAAAGAGCAATATCGGAGGGCGAAACGTACTCACGCTTTGATCGCTCAAGCAATTGCTCCAGACGGTTTTGCCACACGCCCCTGATACCCGAGGCAGCATAAATCTGCTTCGTCTGCGCTATCGTTTCCGGAGTCGCTCCTTTTAGACGCTCGTCAAGCGCTTCTTGATGCCGGCCCTGGGCATCGTAAACCTTCGCCAGCGTGTTGTGCGCCACTCCGTAGTTCTGGTCCAGTTCCAGTGTTTTGCGAAGCTGCTCAATTGCCTGGTCATAGCGACGGGCAAGATATAGGATGTCTCCTACATTCTCGTTTGCGGGCAGCGATAGCGGATCGAGCTCCTGCGCCTTTTTGGCTTCGGCAATGGCTTCAGCCAGCCGGCCCATTATTGGCAAGTAGAGCGAATACTTTTGGTGAGCGGTGGCGTAGTTGGGGTTTAGCTGAATGGCGAGTTTGAATTCACGATCGGCGCCCGCCCAATCCCAATCATAAGTTTGTTTAATCGCCGCCAGTATCGTGCGCGCTTCGGCAAGCTTATCATCGATCTCCAGCGCTCTGGTCGCCGCTGACTTCGCCCTCTCATAGGCTTCCTTCGGCACTACATACC
>JALYXE010000215.1 GCA_030947265.1 Acidobacteriota bacterium | reverse complement strand
GCCTACATGTCACCAGAGCAGGTTCGTGGCGAAGAGCTCGACGAGCGCACGGACCTCTTCTCTCTAGGACTGGTTCTTTATGAAATGGCAACCGGCCAGCGGGCGTTTGCAGGAAACACCTCCGGGGTAATCTTTAGCGCCATCCTCAACTTGGAACCCACACCGCCGGAACGCTTGAACCCTGCAATTTCTGTCCAGTTGGGACAAATCCTTAACAAAGCACTTGAGAAAGATAGGGAGTTGCGTTATCGGACTGCCTCGGATTTGCGCTCGGACTTACAGCGCTTGAAGCGCGACACCGATTCCGCTCGATCGCTCGGCGGCGGCTTCAAATCATTGCAGCCGCAGACTTTCAACCGACATTGGCGTCAATTTGTTTTGGCAGCGGTTGTAGTGGTCGTTTTGTTGTTGTTCGCATTGAACGTCGGGAATTTTCGGAATCGTCTTTTGGGGATATCAAGCGAGACCCACATCCAGTCCATCGCCGTCTTACCATTCACCAATGTGAGCAACGATCCAAAAACAGAATATCTCAGCGATGGAATTACGGAGAGCTTGATCAACAGTCTTTCTCAGCTCCCCAATCTTCTGGTGATGTCTCGCAACACAGTTTTCCGCTACAAAGGTCAGCTCGCAGACCCGCAAAAATTGGGCCGCGATTTGCATGTTCGCGCGATCCTCACCGGCCGCCTGATCCAGGCAGGCGACGATCTTATGATCAGTGTAAACCTCGAGGACGTGGAAACCAGCCGTCAAATTTGGGGTGAGCAATATAACCGCAAACTTTCCAATTTGGTTTTCCTGCAACAAGAGATTGCTGCAGACATTTATGGACGCTTGCGTCCCAAGCTGGAAGGCGAAGGAAAGAGACTGCTTTCAAAGCGGCCCACTGAAGACGTCGAGGCCTATCAATATTATTTACAGGGTCTTTTTTATTGGAACAAATGGACCCAATCAGATTTCAAAAAAGCCGCGGACTATTTCACGCTGGCGGTTCAGAAAGACCCGCGATATGCGTTGTCCTATGCAGGTCTCGCCGACACCTACAGTCTTTTGGGAGACGCTGGATATTTACCACCGTCGGAAGCCTGGCCAAAAGCCAAGGCGGCCGCGATGCGGGCCCTGGAGATCGATGAAACGCTGGCTGAAGCTCACACCTCTCTGGGGTTGGTAAAGGAGCATTTTGATTGGGACTGGACCGGCGCAGAGCATGAGTTTAAGCGCGCCATCGAACTCAACTCCAACTTGGCAACCGCGCATCACTGGTATGGAGACTTCCTCGCCAACATGGGACGATCGGAGGAAGGAATGCGGGAGACCAACAGAGCCCAGGAATTGGACCCGCTGTCACTCCTTATTAACACCAGCCTCGGCCGGCAGTTTTACCTCGCGGGCCAGAATGAAAAGGCCGTCGAGCAATTGCGAAAAGTACTCGACATCGATCCAAAATTTGCTCCGGCACGCTGGATGCTGGAGGAAGTTTACGCGCAGATGGGCAAACAGAAGGAGGCAGTAGCTGAGAGAGCAAAAGCTCTGTCCCTTTCCGGAAGCCCTGAACTCGCAGCCTCTATCCACGAAGATTTCAAAAGGTTCGGATATAAAGGTGTCTTGCAAAGCTGGCTGGATGGCTTGACGGAGATATCCAAACACGACTACGTCTCTGCCTTTAGTATCGCGGAAGCCTACATTCGCATGGGGGAAAAAGGCAAGGCCTTCGATTGGCTAGAAAAAGCCTATGATCAACACGACAGCGGTCTGGTTTCTGTAGCCGTCGAGCCCGTGTTCGATTCCGCGCGCTCAGAACCCCGATACCGGGATATCTTGAGGCGCATGAGGTTATCGAATTAAATCTTTCGAAAAAATCAGTTCGCGCCCTGCAGACCTAACGATTGGCAGATTTCTATCTCAAGGGATAGCCGGGCTCCCCCGGCAGGTGACCGTCTACCCGAACCACTTTCAATCGCGGGTCCGCGTTCCTGGCATCAACGAAAGCAATGGCACCGGGAATGGCCGAGACTAGGTCGAACTGCATATCATTCGAGTACACAATCTTCGGTGGTGAGGTTACCTCTGCGCGAAAAATTTTCGCGATCCAATATTGTTTGAACTGCACTTCAGACATTTGATAGATCAGTCGTAAGACGACATCGCGCTCCCGCGCGACCGGCGCTCGGATGAGCAATACCACCGGGAGCTTCGCATTCCAATATTGTCGCTCACCAAGAAACACCTTGCGGACTTCGGCAAGGCTGAGTTCCGTGACCGGCGTTTCGGGATTGACCACCACCGCAATATCCGTACCTCGCTGTGTTTGGGCCGCTAAAGGATGTTGCACAACCGTACAGATGCCGAGCAGCAACCAGACAATTGAGGCTACACCTTTGATAGTTGGTTTCATTTGTCGGCTCGCTCAGAAAGTAAATGCCGTCTGGAAGAACACTCCATTTATAGCCGGCTCGCCAAGAACATCAAGGACTCCGGGTTGGCTCCTGGTATTCCGATACTCTGCCTTGAAAGCGGCGAAGCTCGAAATGTCATATCTCAATCCGAATATAGATTCCAGTTGGTCGAAATGCGTGAAGACGCGTTCGCTAAGCGGCATGTGCACATATTCAAAACGGTAATACGGTTTTAAGGACCGTTCGAACCACGGGAGCCGGTACGCAAGCTGAACATAAAACGCATCGCTGTTGGTGACCTGATTTGTCAGAATATTGCGATGATGAACGTTGTCAAATTCTGACAGAAATTCGGGGCTTCCTTTTGTCCACGCGACATAGCCTGAAGCTATCCATTCGCGATAGTTTTGATTGCTTGGCACGAGGAGGGTGATTTTGTCCTGGTAAAACGATCCTCCCACTTCCAAGCCGTAAAGTTTGACAGGGCGGGCAAATATCTTCGCAACCCAGGCCCGGTTGTTGTTAATGTCGCCGGCATCACCGGGTCTGCTGATAATTTCGCCCCGGCC
>JALYXE010000463.1 GCA_030947265.1 Acidobacteriota bacterium | reverse complement strand
TCGCCATGTTCGAGGACCGGAAGGATAAGGCGACCGGACGAAAGAAACAAAAAGCGTCGCCAACCTTACCAGGAATGCGACGCTATCGATCTTCTGATGGATATGAAGTGATTGTTGGCAGAACAGCGCGCGACAACGATCAGCTAACTTTTCGTCTGGCCCGTCCAAACGATCTCT
The DNA here is from genome assembly GCA_030947265.1 of Acidobacteriota bacterium. GTDB lineage: Bacteria > Acidobacteriota > Blastocatellia > Pyrinomonadales > Pyrinomonadaceae > PSRF01. Next base: position 2,138 of record JALYXE010000463.1, on the reverse strand, counting down.
GGCTTCATGCGGGCGATTACCCAGGGTCACATGTGATCGTTCGAAATATCAGCCGACGTGACGTCCCCCACCGTACCATAATGGAAGCGGCGCAATTGGCGGCCAAATTCAGTCAGGCAAATAAGGACTCAAAGGTTATTATTCATTACACGCGAAGGAAGTTTCTATCAAAACCGAAAGGCGCCGCCCCCGGCCTGGTGCGCATGTCGAGCTTCAAGACGATTACCGTAAAACCTGGTGATAATATCGAACGAATAAAGTAAGCCAGATTGCCTTACTCAATCACTCATACCGTCATCCTGCTCACTGCTAACAGCTCACTGCTCATTTATACCGGTAAGTGATTCTGCCTCTAGACAGATCGTAAGGCGACATCTCGACGCTGACACGGTCACCCACCAGAATGCGAATTCGGTTTTTGCGCATTTTGCCTGAAATTGCCGCCAGCACGACGTGTTCAGTGTTGTCCAGTTGAACTTTGAAAAATGCGTTGGGCTGCTTGTCGATAATCGTGCCCTCCGCCGGAATCAAATCGTCTCTTGCCAATAGATGCTCCTTTAGAAAAGTTTCAAGTTCAAAGTTTCGAGTTTCAAGTTTGGTAATTGCGTTTCAGGCCTCAAGATCCGCGCGGAACCTAAAACTTGAGACCTGAAACTTAGAGCTTGAAACTAATTAACGACTCGCGCGGCGTGGACGAAACGAACGGGTGAAAACCGCACGCGGCTTAGCGCGCGCAAAAGGTTTGGCAACCGCTTCAGTCTTTCTTCCGCCAAATCCTGGAATCACGATGCGGGCGACGGTCTGACCTGTGAGCCGCTCAATGGCGCGCATGGACAGCTCGTCAACTGGAGTTACGATCGTGATCGCCCTTCCTGTATTTCCGGCTCGTCCCGTACGTCCTATGCGATGCACATAGTCTTCAGGCGCCGAAGGCACGTCGTAATTGATGACGTGTGAAACGGCATCAACATCCAGCCCACGGGCCGCAATATCGGTAGCAACGAGTACTCTTGTGCGGCCATCGCGGAACCCGCGCAGGGCCGCCTCTCGCTGGGGTTGCGTGCGGTCGGAATGAATTCGATTAACGCTATGGTCGCGTGCCGAAAGAATGTGAGAAAGGCGTTCCGCCCCGCGTCGAGTGCGGGTAAACACCAGCACCCGCTCGAAACGCTCCCGCTCAAGCAAGTCGAGCAGTAACGCCGTCTTCGATTCCTGTGCGACTGGATAAGCGGTTTGCTCCACCATGATGGCGGCTTGTCCGCGCGGGCTGACTTCAATCAGCTTCGGTGCTTTCATGGTTGAGCGCGCCAGCTTTTCAATGTCTGAAGACATTGTCGCTGAGAACAAAAGTGTTTGTCTTTTTGCCGGCAGCATTGAGAGAATGCGGCGAATTGCCGGCAAGAATCCCATGTCCAGCATGCGATCAGCTTCGTCAAGCACAAGGACTTCGACAGTGGCAAGACTGACTGCTCCGCGCTCCAATAGATCAAGAAGACGACCCGGAGTGGCAATAACGATTGTTGCACCGCGTCTCAAGTCCGCAATTTGAGTTCGCATGTTGGCGCCGCCGATTACCGTGACGCCGCGATTGGCCTTAACACGATTAAACTCGCCATAGTTCTTTTGAATCTGCGTCGCTAATTCGCGCGTCGGCGCGAGCACAAGAACACGAACCCCCGGTCTCGGTTTTTCAGTGATCTTCTGAATAATGGGAAGCAGAAATGCGGCTGTCTTGCCTGTGCCGGTTTCAGCACAGCCGATTAGATCCTGGCCGCTGAGGATCACAGGGATTCCCTGCTCTTGAATCGGTGTTGGTTCGGTGTATCCGAGAGACTTGCAACTCCGCACTTGTGCGTCGCCGAGTCCCAGTTGAGAAAAATTCATAAACTCCTTTTGTGCCCAGTCTAGTTCTGAGCGCGTTTTCTTTTTGTGAAAGTGAGCCTCAGCTCACCTACACGTTATCCCTGTGCAACCTCTGTGTTCTCTGTGACTCAGTGGTAAAGGCTTTTTAGTAAGCCTCACCACGAGGCACAGAGTTCACGGAGGATGCACTGAGAATTAGTTGTTAGGGAAGCAAGTGCTTACCACCTGGGCTCGCGATTGCCGCCGCCACCGCCGCCACCCCCGTAGCCGCCGCC
>JALYXE010000174.1 GCA_030947265.1 Acidobacteriota bacterium | reverse complement strand
TCCGGCGTTAATACGAGAAACTTGCCGGTCATTCGCAAATGCACCACCAACACGCGATCAGAATCGAGTTGAATCAAAATGAATTTGCCGCGGCGATTGACTCCAACGATCTTCGAGCCTTTTAGTTTGCGACTGAAACCCGATGTTGAGGAGGGACCGACCAGCTTCGGAAGTTTTATGTCGGCGGCGAGTATGCGTTGGCCAACGACAGCGCGGCGCAACGCACGCACCACATGTTCAACCTCAGGTAACTCAGGCATTCGCGCGCCGCAATGCTGGTTCAGGTAGCCTAAACCTTAATGAATCTACCGCTCTTTAACCGGAGACCGGGCGGGCGGTTTGAAGTACCCTGGCCACTTTCTCTAGATGATCCTTAACAACAAAAGAACCAGAACAATGACCAGGATCAAACCGATTCCGCCGCTTGGTCCATAACCCCAGTTTCTGCTGTGAGGCCAACTCGGAATCACGCCGAGCAGCAGAAGTATTAAGATGATCAGAAGTATCAAACCCATCGCAGAACACCTCCGTTAGAAATTCTTAGTGGAGCGGGGGCCGAATCAACTTATCAACCGTTAGGGAGCAGCAAAAAGGTAACTATTTTTGGTCGAGCAGTCAATAATTGTAGAGATCGTGCATTAGTGGCTCAAGACTGTCGCGCCGGGTCGGCTTGGTGATACAACTACTAAGAGTCACCGATGGCATACACAATTCTTTATCGGCGACGCCCGATGTGCGGAAAGGCCAGGCCTTTCCGCCGCTCAATCCTCAATTCTTCGCCGGGGCTTAGCCGCTGGGAAAATGATTAAACTCGAACTCTCGGTAAGGCACAGCCTTACCGCGACATTCGGCTGCGGAGCCGTTTAACTCACCTGCAAGATGCCGGATGAGTATCAAATCGATTGCGCGAGCTCTTCGCCGGCAACTAACAAGGTTTCCATTTTTTCAGTGTTAGTTGCTTCCGAATAGATCCGAAGCATGGGCTCAGTTCCAGACTGCCGAAACAACAACCACGACTCGTCGTCAAATAGCAGTTTCGTCCCGTCCATCGTTTCCACCTCCGCCACGGCAAAACCTGCAAGCGTTGCCGGAGGGGTTTTGGCTAGGCTCGCAATCAGTTCCTGGCCGACCGACGTCTCAACGTGCAAATCTTTTCTGCCAAAGTGAAATTCGCCAAACTCGCCATGAAGATCACGAAGCATTTCAGATGGTGGTTTACCGGCAGCGATTATCGCCTCGAGGAAGAGAAGAGAATTGAGTATTCCATCGCGTTCGGGAATATGGCCCTTGACGCCAATCCCGCCGGATTCTTCGGCGCCGATAAGAATGTCGTCCTTTAGCATCAGTTCCGCGATGTACTTGAAGCCGACAGGTGTTTCGTAGAGTTTGAGATTGTGGGCCGCGGCAATTCGCTTCAAAAGTACCGACTGCGAAAAGGTTCGTACCACGCCGCCCGCCATTTTTCGCTGTCGAACAAGATGCAAGAGAATGAGCGGCACGACATCATGCATTGTCATCGTCTCGCCTAGTTCGTTCACCGCTCCGACGCGGTCAGCATCTCCGTCAGTTGCCAGTCCCACCAGCGCTTTGCTCTCGAGGACGCGCTGTTTGAGAGCGCCAAGATTGCTGTCGATAGGCTCGGGATTGACGCCGCCAAAAAGCGGATCGCGATGGATGCGTATCGTTTCGGCCTTTAGATTTGCTCCGATTAGAAAACTCTCGACCCAGCCGCCTCCCACACCGTGCATTGGATCTATCACCACGACCGCCGGCGATCTGCGGATCTGATCGAGATCGATATACGACGCAATTTGCGCCCGGTAACTTTCAATGGCGGGTGCTAACGACTCGTGCGCGTCCGCCGAGACGTCAGCTCGCTTAGGCGGATTGGCGTCCACCAACTTCTCTACCGCCAAGGTTGTCTCGGGTGCAGCGCTGCCACCCCATGGCGCTTTGATTTTGAAGCCGTTAAAGTCAGGAGGATTGTGCGATGCGGTTATGACCACACCACCTTCTGCCCTGAGTTCCTTAACTGCCCAGGAGATAAGTGGTGTAGGTGCGTCTTCACGGAAAAGCGCGACGCGCAAACCATTTCCCACAAGTACCTCCGCTGCACGCCGGGCGAATAACTCAGAAAGAAATCGTCTGTCGTATCCGACAACCACAAAAGGAAATTCGACAACGGTTGAGTTACTTGCGTTGGCTGC
>JALYXE010000148.1 GCA_030947265.1 Acidobacteriota bacterium | reverse complement strand
GGCCGGTAAAATCCTGGTGGGGTGGGGAATGCCAGGGAAGACAACGCGCCTGTCGTAATTCGAGTGCATACTTCCTTTCATCCTCACTCATTCTTCGCCAGTTGTACACGTCCCGGGTTTATTGAGAGCTCGGGAAAAAAACAAGCTAAAGCATGAACACTGGGAAACTTCGTACTACATGACTTTTTGCATTCGTTTAGGTTGAGTGACCTTCTACCGCCGCAAACCAAAGTTTGACCTCTGAACTTCTAGCGCCTCCGGTAAGGCTTTCAAGACTTTTGTACTTGGTTTACGTGAGTGATGCTAGACCAACGCAAACTGAAGTTTGTACTCTGAACTTCTGGCGCTTCACTCAAGACTTTCCCTGATCCTGTCAGCCGTCTTTGGGCCAATGCCATCAACCATCTCAAGGCCTCCCCCAGTGACGAATTTCTTTAATGCGCCGCGCGAAGAAACTTTGAACTTCTGATGAAGCGTGGCAGCGGTCTTGGGCCCAATGCCCGGAATTTCCAGCAGGTCAAGCACGGTTTCCGGCGTCTCCGCAATAATCCTTTCCCACGCGTCGAAGGTGCCGCCGTCAAGAAGTTCCAGTATTTTTGTGGCGATAGCCTTGCCCACTCCGGGAATCGCTTGCAGGCCCGCAATTCCCTCCTTCTCCGCAATCTTGCTTAAAGGAATGGGCCACGTTTCAATTGCCTCCGCGGCATTTCTATATGAACGAAGCCGAAATGGATCATCGCCGCGAATATCCATTAGAGCGGCCAGGCGGTAAAACCGTCGCGCGATCGATTCGTTGTCCATCGTGGCAGATCTTCCTGCGTTCAAGAGTATGGTGTCAACATATGCGCGCAGGCATTGGGAAGCGTAAGCTCAAGCCACGATCATCGTGCCGGTGCCGCCGTCGGTAAAGATTTCCGATAGCAGCGTATTGCGCACGGTTCCGCTGAGAATGTGAGCGCTATGAACACCGCGCCGAAGTAGTGTAGTGATACTCTGAAGCTTGGGAATCATCCCTCCGGTTGCTGTACCGTCATTGATCATGGCTTCCGCTTCAGCCGCTGTGAGTCGCGACAGTTTGCTATCCGGTTCGCCGGGGCGGAGATAGATCCCATCCACATCGGAAAGAAGTATTAACTTTTCCGCTTTCAACTGCGCCGCAATTTCAGCAGCTATTGTGTCGGCGTTAATATTAAAAACGGTACCTTCTGCGTCTGCGCCCAGCGAAGAGATGACAGGCAGATAACCCTGGCCCAGCAAGATGGTAAGCAGGCGCGCGTTGATTTCCACCACGTCCCCAACGTGGCCGAAGTCGATTTCAGAGCGTTCGCCAGTCTCCCGATTTAAGATTTCTTTCGGAGGTCTTCGTCTGGCGTGTACGATGTTGCCGTCCACTCCTGAAAGACCAACTGCTTCAATCCCCCGGTTACGCAGGGCAGCGAGAATATCGGTATTGATTTTTCCGGCAAACACCATCTTGGCCATTTCTAATGTTGCATCATCGGTGACCCGCCTACCTTCAATAATTGTTTGCTCGATTCCCATCATGGAAGCCAGGTCGCTTAACTGTTTTCCTCCGCCATGGACGACGCAGATTCGGATGCCAACTTGATGTAGTAAGGCCAGCTCTTCCGCCAGCGAGCTTAAGTTTTCGTGATCTTCCGTCGCCTTTCCGGAAAGCTTGACCACAAACGTCTGGCCCTGAAACCGCTGGATGTAAGGCAGCGCTTCGCGCAACAGATCGAGACGCAACTGGTCGCCAACTTCGTTGGTATTGGTCATGTCCTTTAACGTTGCATTGAAATCGAAGAAATTAAGCCGCGGAGTAACGCGGATATACGCGGATTAAGCAATGTAAAAATTGAGTAAGGTGAATACTCCCTGCTCCTCCCGCCTGCTCTGCCACCTGCTTTTGTTTGGTCTGATCCGCGTTCATCTGCGTTCATCCGCGGCTAGTCTTCCTTTCGCCAACAAGCTCGCCATGATTGCCTTCTGCACGTGCAAACGATTTTCCGCTTCATCAACCACTACGGACGCGGGCGAATCGATGACGCCGTCAGTCACGATTACATTCCGTCGCACCGGCAAACAATGCATAAAGATGGCACCGTTCGTGCGCGCCATCTTTTGCTCATCCACAATCCACTTACCGCGATACTGCGAGCGCTCAGCAATCTCCTTTTCGGGTGCTCCGTAAAACTGTTTCGCGCCCCAGCTTTTTGCATAGATTACATCCGCTCCGTCAAAGGCGGCATCAACATCATTGGTGACCTCCAGCTTACCGCCCGTTGCTGCCGCCTGATCTTTCACTGTTTTCATTAATTCTGCATCCAGCTCATATCCGCGTGGATGAGCAACTACCACTTCATGGCCCATCTGACCAGCGGCGAGCGCAAAACTGTTTGGCACAGCCATAGGCAGGGGCTTCGGGTGCCAGGCCCAGGTGAGTACAACGCGCTTACGACCCGCGCCCAGCTTTTCTCGTATGGTCATTATGTCTGCCATCGCCTGACACGGATGATGCATAGC
>JALYXE010000086.1 GCA_030947265.1 Acidobacteriota bacterium | reverse complement strand
ATCCGAATTCCACTCGCTGCGTCGGTTATTTCACCAATTCGCGTGACTGAAACGCCATCGACACGTGTCGGCAGCTTATCAACGCTTTCCGCTTTGACGGTGAAGAGGAGTTCGAAATCTTCCCCGCCGTGTAGCGCGAGCATAAGAGGATCGAGCGCGCGGCGGCCGCAGAGCTCGGTTACGAGGTGATCGATCGGAATCCGTGAGGCATCAAAGAGCGCGCCCACCTTGCTTTCACGGCAAAGATGATTGAGATCCGAAGACAATCCGTCGCTGATGTCGATCATTGCCGTGGCCAGTTGGTTGTCTCCGATCAACAGACCCCATCCCACTCGGGGCTCAGGCTGTAGATGACGGAGTAGCAGGTGATCGATCGAACGATCGCTCGATTGTCCGCCGATCGCGGAAGTAGCAGGTTGTTTCGTCCTTTGCGGCTGTAGCCGGACGCCTTGCTCGATTAAACGGAGGCCCGCAGCTGCGTCCCCCAGATACCCGGTCACAAAGATTTGATCGCCGGGCTGCGCGCCCGAACGAAATATCGCGCCTCCTATTGTGCTTTCCCCGATAACGATCGAGTCGATAACAATTCTTTCAGGAGTGCGGGAGACGTCGCCGCCAATCAAGGTGACGTCGTAGCGGTCGGCTAATCTGAAGAACCCTTCATAAAAGCCATCGACAAATTCAGAACGCCAGACCTCTTTTGGAAGGCCAATCGATACCAGCGCCCAGCGCGGGCGTGCGCCCATAGCGGCGATGTCGGAAAGGGAAACTGCCAGGGCCTTGTGCCCCAGTAAGTCCGGCCGCGTAGTATCGCGGCGAAAGTCTATTTCCTCGACAAGCAGATCCGTTGTTACGACAGTGTTTTTGCCAATCTCTGCGCGAATGACAGCGGCATCATCGCCAATGCCGCATATAAGTGATGAAGGGGGATGTGTGAAAGACGAGGCAGAGCTGTCTGTTCGTTCCGCCCGGCGCTTTAGCTTGTGTATTAAATCGAACTCGTTCATGGAGTGCGGGGTTCAGAGTTCAAGCTTTAGCTTGCTGCTCCCCAAGAGAAACCTAAAGGTTGAACTCTAAACTAAAGGTTGCGACGAAGTGAATCAAGGCCGGCTTCGATGGTTTCGATTGAGGTGGAAAAAGAAAAACGCAGATGGCCCTCGCCATGCTCGCCGAAGACGACGCCGGGAACGGTAGCGACCTGCGCACGCTCGAGCAATATCTCGGCCGCCTCTCGACTATCGTTACTTACACGTGATACATCCGGGAAAGCATAAAAGGCACCCGCCGGTTTTTCACAAATCAGGCCAAGCTCGTTGAGTCCTGCCAGGAGTAAATCGCGCCGCTTTTGATAGGCAACGCGATTTATTTCCAGCATGTCCGATTCAGTGGTGAAGGCCGCCAGCGCTGCCCATTGCGTTGGCGTAGAAACTCCGTTGGATGAGTAGAGAGTAGTCTTGCGCAAGCCAGTCATCCACGGCTCAGTGGCAACCGTGTAACCAAGCCGCCAGCCAGTCATCGCATACGACTTGGAAAGAGTGAAGACAGTAATCGTGCGCTCAAACATTCCTTCGATTGAGGCAATCGAATAATGGGAGTGGTCGTAGACCAGATCCTCGTAAGCTTCATCCGCGATGACTATCAGATCTCGTTCTTGCGCAAACCGCGAGACTGCGCGCGCTTCGTCACTAGTAAATACAATGCCGGTAGGATTCTGGGGAGTGTTGTAGTAGATGGCTCTGGTGCGATCCGTGGCATAGCGCGCCAGCGTTTTCTCAAAACCCTGTTCACGGGCTTCTTTTGTCGGAACAAGAATCGTCTTACCTTCGCAATGGGCAATCAGATCTTTGATGGGTGTCCAGAAGGGTGAAAAGACCAAAACCTCCTCGCCTGGGTTCACGACTGATTGAAAAGCACCAAACAGCCCCTGCATTCCTCCATTCAATACGATCACGTCGGCAGGTTGCGCAGGAATGCCGTTCTTAGCGCGCACCTTATCGGCAATCGCAGCCCGCAGTTCTGATATGCCTGACGAGGGAGCATAGCGAGTTTTATTCTCAGCCAGCGCACGTATCATCGCTTCCTTCACAAAGTCCGGCGTATGCATGTAAGGCTCACCGCCCTCAAACTGATGCACGGTTGCGCCCTTCTCACGCAGTTTCATTATCCGGTTTCGAATGCTTACGATGTCCGAAAAACCAATATCATCGAGCCGGGCGGCGAGGCGGAAAACGATTGGAGACGTGGTCACTATGGGAAATTATCCCTTCGATCATGGCAGCGGAAGTTGAATGAAGGCGGATTATAACTTGGCCGCGAAAGCCCGTCTAGCAAGGGTCTGGCCGTAATAGTTACTTTGAAATGGTGGCAGCGCACCCTAACCTTCAGCCGCGGATTAACGCGCATGAACGCGAATCTGAAAAAAATGCATTAAGATAAGTAAGCCGTGGAAATAAACGGTACGAGTGATTTCAGAAAGCTCACCGTACCTTGAGAGCTTTCTGGTCTAG
>JALYXE010000037.1 GCA_030947265.1 Acidobacteriota bacterium | reverse complement strand
AATCTGAAAAAGAAGTATTAGAATAAACAAGCCTTGGAAACAAAGGGTAGAAATGAATTCAGAGTTCGTCGGAGTTAGCGATCTTTCTAGTCTTGTCTTCTTCGGATTCGCGTTCATTCGCGTTAATCCGCGGCTGAATTTCAAACTGACCCACTACCTAGGCTTGCTTTCAATATTACTGAGAGGAGAACCGCGATGCGTTTGACCGAAATGGTTTCGTGCTCTGGTTGAGCGGCTAAGCTGTCACCGAGCTTACTCGCTCAGGTGTTGAGCGGGCTACCACCACAGCCCAAAGACGAGAATGTCATGGTTGGCTTTGACAAGGCCGACGACGCCGGAGTGTATCGTCTTCGCGATGACCTCGCGATCGTTCAAACGGTCGATTTTTTCACACCCATCGTCGACGATGCTTTTGCTTATGGTCAGATCGCGGCTTTGAATTCCATCAATGATGTGTGGGCGATGGCCGGCACGCCGCTGACTGCGCTGGCAATTACGTGTTTCCCGAAAAAAGGTGTTGACCCCGCCATCCTCGGCGAGATTATGCGCGGCGGGCAGGAGACTTTGAACAAATATGGCGTCACACTGATCGGCGGTCATAGCGTAGACAATGAGCAAATCATGTTTGGCTATGCGGTCACCGGCGTAATTGATCCTGCGAAAATTGCTACCAATGCGGGCGCGCAGCCGGGAGATGTAATTATCTTAACGAAGCCAATAGGCACCGGAGTGATATCCACCGGGATAAAGTTTGCCAAGGCAACTGCTGAAATAGCCGCTTCCTCTGTTGAAACAATGTTGACGCCCGGGAAATATGCGGCCGAGGCCATGCGGGAATTTAGCGTTAAGGGCGCAACGGACGTCACCGGGTTCGCGCTACTTGGCCACGCATGGGAAATGGCCAGGGCTAGCAACGTCACGATATTAATCGAACCCGCTTCCGTACCTTTGCTCGACGGCGCATTGGAGTTAGCGGCGGCAGGACTCTTGACCAGCGGCGATAAAACGAATCGGGAATACCTGGGAGAAGACGTTGAGATCGCAGAATCGGTGGATAAGAACTTGGTCAAGTTGCTTTTCGACCCGCAAACAGCCGGCGGTATGTTGATTTCGATTTCGGCTGCTCGTGGGGGCGAATTGCTCGCGCGGCTGCGGGAGAACTATCCGCTAGCGAATCTGATCGGACGTGTTGGAGAGTTTGCCGAACATTCGATAATAGTTAAATGAATTCGATAGGACGCAGTACCTTTGCGTTCCCTCTGCGGAAACTTCGCGTTCTTTGCGGTTAGCATCGCCGCGCGGTTGAAGTTCTGACTGTTCCAGATGGCTAATCGAATGTCTCAGCTTTTGTTGAGCATCTTGCATTCTAGTATCTTATCCCCCAGAAAGTTTTGTATTCGCTGGAGCCCGATCCACGGGGAGCAATGATGGTTTCGACGACCGAGAAAATCTTAGACTCAGAAACGCGCGCGATAAGCGAGCTTTATCAAACCGTGCGCGTGCGGACAATGCAGATCGTTGCGCCGTTGGAGATTGAAGACTACGTCATTCAGACGGCGGAGTTCATGAGTCCGCCTCGCTGGCATATTGGCCACACGTCCTGGTTTTTTGAAACGGTATTGCAGGCGCACAAACCTGGCTACAAAGTTTATTCTGAAGATTACCTTTTTTACTTTAACTCCTATTACGAAGGCTTTGGTGCGCGTATCGAGCGGCCAAAGCGGGGAACAAAATCCCGTCCGACAGTTAAGAACACAATCGCCTATCGCAACTACATTGATGAACAAATGCGGTCGTTCCTGGAATCATTGGAGAACCAACCCGATGCAGCAATTGTCTTGTCGCTCATCAGGCTCGGTCTGGAGCACGAGATGCAGCATCAGGAGTTGCTGGTTTACGACATCAAGCACCTCCTTTGCGATCAGTATGAAGCACCGAGGAGACCGGCTCCTGCGTCATCGGTGAAGGTTGAAGGAATGGCGGACATCGAAGGCGGGCTCTTTTCGCTCGGTTACGACAGACAAGTCCAACGTCCAACGTCCAGCGTCCAATGTTCTAGCCGGGGCAGTAGCCCGACCGTTAGGAAGGGCATAAGCGGCGAAGGTAAGGAAAGCGGCGACCAGTCGCCGCACTCCAAAAACTACGATTTCGCCTTCGACAATGAAAAACCCGCGCACCAGGTTTTTTTGCAGGACTACGCAATCGACCGTGCACTTATCAGCAATGGAGAGTTTCTAGAATTCATTCGCGACGGCGGTTACCAGGATTATCGCTGGTGGTTTTCGGAAGGGTGGGAAGCAGTTAACCGAGAACAATGGCGAGCGCCACTTTACTGGGAATTACACGACGGCAAATGGATGATTCGTGACTTTTCGGGTTTGCACCTGGTCGAAAGCAAACAAAACGAGCCGGTCTACCACGTCAGCTATTACGAGGCATCGGCGTTTGCCAAGTGGGTGGGGAAGCGTTTGCCCACCGAAGCCGAATGGGAAAGAGCTGCGTGCTTTAGTCACGAAACCGGCGAAAGAAAAGATTTTCCATGGGGTACCGAGTCGCCGGATGAGGCGAAGGCAAACCTATTTGAAAACGGTCTCTGGACCGCGGCGCCGATTGGCGCGTTTCCCGCCGGGCAGAACAGCTATGGTTGTCAGCAAATGATTGGCGATGTTTGGGAGTGGACTTCTTCGGATCACGTTCCCTACCCAGGATTCAAATCGGAGTTTGATGAATACAACGACAAATGGTTTGTAAATCAGAAGATTCTGCGGGGTGGCTCATTCGCTACGCCTCAATCTCACATCCGCTCAACGTACCGGAACTTCTTTCACGCGCACGAGCGCTGGATGATCTCTGGCTTCCGCTGCGCAAAGGATTTGTAACGCAAACTGTTAGTTTGCGTCTTCCGTTATAAGCAAACTGTTAGTTTGCGGGGTTTTGGTTGCCACTCAACTTGAAGGGGTTCCGACCGACGCAAACTAACAGTTTGCTTTACACTCGACGATAGTTCCATTGCCAATCCTGCCAACGCTTAACATAACCGGCTTTAAGCGGGTTGTTTAGCACGTAGCCACGATGCGCTGCCACTCGTCGTCATCGCGGATCCAGTGGTCGTAACTTTCATGCTCCCAGAATTCACCTTGGAGATCCAGAAGCTGATTCGCCTCAAAAGCGGTGTACCCTTTAAGCGATTGCCTGATGGCGGCCAGCGAATGGTACTCGATGGCATCCGCGTGCGAATTCTGTGGAAGAGAACCCGCGAGACGAAATGTGACGAAAAAAGTTGAGCCGGGCGGTTGAATGTGCGGCAGGTTTCGGCGGTACGATCGCTGGTAATTGAAATGGCTCATCGAGCCAGATTTCACCAAACGCATGCCAGAAGGCAAGCTGACCGTGCGTAACCCCGTTCCCTTGAGCTTGCAAGTTTTCAATGTTTCCGCAAACTAACAGTTTGCGTTACGATTCGCTGGCCGATGAAAATCTATTTTCCAGGGTCTATCCGTGGTAGACGCCAGAATGCGGCGTTGTACTTTGAAATCGTTCAGCAACTACAAAACTACGGCGAGGTTTTCACCGAGCATATAGGTGATACTGAGCTAAGCGCACTTGGTGAAGACATCGGCGATCAGAAAATTCACGATCGAGATCTCGACTGGGGAAACAGATCAAATTGCCAACTGAATTGAATGAAACGGAAGTGAGGGTGCTCGGCTCGCTTGTCGAAAAGCAGGTAACTACGCCGGAATACTACCCGCTAACCCTTAACGCGCTAATGCTTGCCTGTAACCAGAAGAACAACCGCCATCCGGTCACTTCATACACAGAAGGGGAAGTTGCGCAGGCGCTGGAAAGTCTGCGCGAGAAGAATCTTGCTTACGTGTTTTATGGCAGCACGAGTAGGGTGCCAAAATACAAACACGTCCTACCGGAAGTAATGCACTTGAGTCAGCCGGAGTTAGCGCTCATTTGCGTGCTGCTGCTCAGAGGTCCCCAAACACCCGGGGAACTGGCGACTCGCGCCTTTCGGCTACATGAGTTTTCCGGGTTGGAAGAAGTTGAGTCCACATTAAATTCTCTGATTTCGAGAGAGCCGGATCCTCTCGTGACCCGCTTGTCTCGTCAACCCGGCCAAAAAGAGGTTCGATACGCGCATCTGCTGGCAGGAGAGGTTGCCGTCGACGCCTTTAGTGAAACGGAGAGGCCTCGAGAAATGCCCGCGCGTTCTACTCAAGGCGACAGAGTTTCAAAGCTGGAGACTGAAGTGGAGACTCTGAAAAGCGAGTTTGGCAGGCTGCAGCAGCAATTCGCAGATTTCAAAAAACAATTCGAGTAACGTACTGAAGAACATCCGCAGATTTCGCAGATTACGCCGACGGGGCAGTAGCCCGACCATTAGAGAGGGCGTAGGCGACTCGCGGGTGACTCATGATCGCGATCAACAGCTTAGGACCCGGGTGGAGCAACGCATTGCGGAAGCGCGACGCCCTTCGTAATGGTCGGGCTACTGCCCCGTCGGCGTAATCTGCGTAATCTGCGGACAAGGATCCGTCCTCGATTGCACGTCTAGGCCAACGTTTCATGTGTGCAATCCACCCCTCTTTGAGTTATAATTTCTTTCCCTATGAATCTCGAAATATTTCATCCAGCGGTCGCGCGTTGGTTTGCGAAAACCTTTCCTGCGCCCACGCCACCGCAAGAGGAAGCCTGGCCGGCCATCAAAAAGGGGCGGAATACTTTGATTGCCGCACCTACCGGTTCAGGAAAGACTCTAGCTGCTTTTCTGGCCGCCATCGATGACCTGGTGCGCCTCGGAGTTGAGGGAAAACTGGACGACACGACTCATGTTGTTTACGTTTCCCCACTGAAGGCACTGAGCAACGACATTCAACGAAACCTGCAAATTCCTTTGCTCGGAATTCAGCAAGAACTTCGCGACCTTGGCCTGCCTGAGGTCAATGTTCGTACTCTGGTTAGAACGGGGGATACGCCGGCAGCGGAACGCACGGCCATGACCAAGCGGCCTCCCCATATTGTAGTGACGACTCCGGAATCGCTCTACATCCTACTGACCAGCGACGGCGGCCGTCGGATGCTGCAGATGACGCGTACGCTTATTCTGGATGAGATCCACGCCGTTGTAGCCGACAAGCGAGGTTCACATCTCGCGCTTTCCATGGAGCGGCTGGAGCAACTCGTCAGCCAACATCAAACCCTGGCTACCGAGAACAAAATCTCAAATCTGCAATCCGAATTACGCAAGCCGCAGCTGGTCCGGATAGGATTGTCTGCCACCCAACGACCTATCGAGGAAGTGGCACGCTTTCTTGTGGGTACCGCGAACATTAATTCCACGGGCACGCCCGACTGCGCCATCATCGACAGCGGGCACACGCGCAGGCTGGATCTGGCGATTGAGCTTCCTGAATCGCCATTGCAGGCCGTCATGTCCGGTGAAGTTTGGGACGAAGTTTACGATCGCCTCGCCCAGCTAATCCGCCAACATAAAACGACTTTGATATTCGTCAACACACGCCGGCTGGCGGAACGGGTTTCCCGTCATTTGGGCGAACGAATCGGCGACGAAAACATTGCGGCCCACCATGGCAGCCTCGCGCGAGAGCAACGACTGGCGGCCGAACAACGATTGAAGGCCGGAGAACTCAGTGCGTTAGTGGCGACGGCTTCTCTCGAGCTGGGCATCGATATCGGTGACGTGAATCTTGTTTGCCAGCTTGGTTCTACTCGTTCCATTGCCAGCTTTCTGCAACGCGTCGGCCGATCCAACCATACGGTCGCTGGTTTCCCTAAGGGACGGGTTTTCCCGCTCTCGCGCGACGAGCTGGTTGAATGTGCGGCCATAATTGATTCGGTACGCCGTGGCGAACTTGACCGTTTGCAACTACCCGAACAGCCGCTGGACATCCTCGCCCAACAGATTGTTGCCTCCTCAGCGGCTGAAGAATGGACCGAAGACTCGCTTTTCCAGATGATCCGTCGCGCTTATCCCTATCGCAATCTGGAGCGTGAGAAATTTGATTCCGTTATCCGCATGCTTGCTGAAGGCTTTTCCACCAAGCGCGGCCGTCGCTCAGCTTATCTGCATCATGACGCCGTCAATCATCGTATTCGGGGCCGACGCAATGCGAGGATCTCAGCAATTACTTCGGGCGGCGCAATTCCTGACACCGCAGATTATGCAGTTGTACTCGAACCCAGTGATCTGGTTATCGGCTCGGTTAATGAAGACTTCGCAATCGAGAGTTTGCAGGGAGATATTTTTCAACTGGGCAATACTTCCTGGCGCGTATTGCGCGTCGAGCAGGGCAAGGTGCGTGTCGAAGATGCGCACGGTCAGCCGCCTTCGATTCCGTTTTGGCTGGGCGAAGCACCCGCTCGGACGCACGAGCTTTCCGTTTCGGTGTCTCGCTTGCGCGTGGAAGTAACTAACCGAGTCCAGGTAAGTACCCCCCGCGGATCGGGGTCCCCGGC
>JALYXE010000028.1 GCA_030947265.1 Acidobacteriota bacterium | reverse complement strand
ATAGAGCATCGTGGCGTTTGTTTTGAGTCCTGCTGCGTGGACTTTGCCCGACAATTCAAGCCAGCGATTGGCATCACACTTATGGGCACAGATCATCGAACGCGTTGGCTCGCGGAAGATCTCCGCGCCCCCTCCAGGACAGGAATCCAGGCCTGCGTCGATGAGCTTTTGGATAACCGCCTCGTCGTTCATCTTATAGAAATGCGCAAAGTGGTCCAACTCGACCATCGTGAAAGCTTTTAAATGAAGCTGGGGATACTGCTGTTTAAGCGCAGACAGTAGATCGGTAAAATAACTGAATGGCAGTTTTGTATTGAGACCACCGGTTATGTGAAGTTCAGTGGCCCCCTCTTTCACGGCCTCCGCAGCGATACGCAGACTATCATCAATATTGTGGGTATAAGCGTCAGGTTGCCGTGGCGTTCGATAAAACCCGCAAAACTTGCAATCGACGTAGCACACATTTGTAGGGTTGAAGTGGCGATTCACATTGAAATATGTGGTTCGGCCGTGTTTTCTACGCCGAACGCTATCGGCCAATTTGCCCAGCCCGGGCAAGTCGTCGCTTGCAAAAAGTGCGACACCATCCTCAAAAGAGAGCCGTCCACCGCCTTCAATCTTATCTGCAACAGCGACTAATTTTCGGTCATGGGAAACATTCATGAAAGTGTCCTTAGGAGGGCTGCTCCTCCAAACGTTACAAACAAAATTACACTTACAAAAGCGTTCGTCGTGAAAAATGCCGCATTTAGCCTGCTCAAGTCGCCGGCTCGAACCAGCCGATGTTGATAGATCAGTAATCCTGCAGTTGCAACGACTCCGATCAAAGCGAAAACTCCAAGATGCGTGATCCAGTATAGAGCAAGTAAGGCAGCAAAAGCGCCGACATGGAATAGCCGTGCAATCAGGAGAGACTGTGGAATTCCAAAGCGTTTGGGAATCGAATAGAGTCCTGCCTTCAAGTCAAAGTCGTAATCCTGGCAGGCATACAACACGTCGAAACCAGCCGTCCACAGCAGCACCACGAGCGAAAGCAGGAGTGGAACTGGGCTATCCACCGTGCCCCTAATCGCTATCCACGCACCGGTAGGAGCGATTGAAAGACACCACCCGAGCAAGAGATGGGACAGGAGAGTCCAGCGTTTCGAAAAGGAATAGAGCAACACGCTCCCGAGTGCCACCGGCGCCAGCATCAACGCAAGACGGTTTAGCATGGCCGCGGCTACGAAAAAAAGAATCGCTGAGATAGCGGTAAAGCCCCACGCAAAGCCCACTGATAAAAGACCGATCGGAAGCGCACGAGTAGAAGTACGGGGATTAAGTGCATCGTATTCTCGATCAGCTATGCGATTGAACGCCATCGCAGTTGAACGCGCCCCGATCATTGCCAGCGTGATCCAGAGAATCTGTTTCATTGAGGGCAATCCGTTGGCTGCGAGCACTGCTCCGAGAAATGCAAACGGCAGGGCGAAAAGTGTGTGCTCAATCTTGATCATCTCCAGAGTGATGCGAATGTTTCGTAGCAAGGCGGGCATAGTTCAGCCTAGTCTTCTCTGGCGCCGATCAATTCGCCGGACTTTCCTTCAGGTCTCTCCAATGTGTCCTGCGATTGAGGAACGCTTAGGTGGTCAAGAATGCGGAACACAAAGTGATCAATCAGGGATTCGATTGTTTGTGGCCGATGATTAATGCACTCAACTTCCTCGCTCGCGGCCATCTGCACCAGCGTCCGTTGTGCATAAATTGAGCCCGAGGCGCCGGTGATTGCTATTGTAGATTCCATCGTTTGGCTCGTGATTTATCTTACTTTGCGACTAGTTCGGGCGCAAGCGAGCGTATTTCAAAGAGAACAGAATGGGATGTTAGAATGCGCTCCTAAATCCCATACCGGAGCCAGCTAATCCAACAGGATGGATTTGAAAGAATTAGAAAAGTTGTTGACGGCCTTCCGCGCCGGAGAGCTCGAAACGACTGAAGCCGCTCGCCGTTTCAGGGATCTTCATTATGAAGACATCGGCTACGCGCGCGTAGATCAC
>JALYXE010000022.1 GCA_030947265.1 Acidobacteriota bacterium | reverse complement strand
GGTACTGCAACCCCCGCGCATCCATCGTGTAGATGACCACTGAGGCGCGGTTAGCGAGATCTGTCAGATGACGCAACGCGGTCAAAATTCGCTGGTTCCCCGAGGAATCCGACTTGCTGAAAATCTTAAACCCGTCTGAGATCAACACAACTGACTTGCGGCCCGGCAGCTCGCGCAAACCACGCACAATGTAATTGACCGCGCCCAGCGTGCCCACGGCGAAAAGATCTTCACGAAATTGATCAAGATCCGCAGTCGAAGCGTCAGCATTGGCCTTATCCTGGGTCGACCCAGAATCACTCCTGGGAGGCTCGGATCCCATAGGCGAAAATGCCCCAACTCCTCCGCATCCAGTAGGGTTCCACTTCACCTTTTCTATCGCCGCATACAACTGGCGCTTATCGGAAGTGAACTGCTGTAGCGCTCCGATTCCTCCACCTGTGCGAATTATTGCGACCAGGTCGTCCGACTGCATTTGTTGGTCAACGAATTTCTTCAGAGCGTTGCGCACGTAATAGGCACTCTCGAATGACAAACCGAGGTCGTCCACAACCAGAGCCATGGTTCGACGCACTTGCTCCGGCCTAAGATGAACCGGCGGCACGGGCGGCGCGTTTTTATCAATGGGTTTCGCAGTCTCCGCCGATCCAGGGGCACCCGCGGAATCGAGCGAAATATAAGAGAAGTTTGTGATCTTCTGTGGCTTGCCATCCTCCAGAATCTGAACTTCATCCGGACGCAGGTCAGTAACCTGTTTTCCATCCTTATCGGTGATGACCGGATCAATCTGGACAAGATTCGTAGTGATCTTGACCACATCTTCTTCCCCCGGATGAATGGGGCGCTGCGGTTCAGTTTGGGGAGATGTAGGGTTAGGCTTCTGCTGGCTGGTTTTGTCAGGTTGTTGGGCGAAACCTGACAGTGTGAGTTGCGCGGCGAGCCAGCAGATGAGCAGTGCTCTTTTCATTGTGTCGCTCTCCTGCTCGTTGCCATAATCCGTTCGTAAAATTCAATATACTGCGGAATAACGATGTCGGTGCGATAGCGCTCCACTGCAGACTCTCGCGCGCGCTGGCCCATCTCGCGCTTCAACTCTCCATTGGATAATAATCGTGCCGCATCTTCAGCCATCTTATCCAGGTCGCCGACATCGCTCAAAAATCCCGTTTCACCATCTGTTACCACTTCCGGCACTCCACCTACTCGCGAAGCGATAACCGGCACTTCGCACGCCATGGCTTCAAGTGCGGCCAGACCAAAGGATTCCTGTTCAGACGGAAGAAGCAAAACGTCTGCCGCTGAGAGGTAATCGACTATATTCGGTTGCTTACCCACAAAAACACACTTGTCGTAGACCTTAAGGCAGCGCGCCCGGTGTTCGACATTCGTCCGCTCACTTCCATCGCCAACCATCACGAGACGGGTCTTAATTCCCTTCTGAAGGACGCGCGCCAGGATCTCAACGCAATCAACGGGTCTTTTCACAGGACGAAAGTTGGAAACATGGACCAGCAAAGGCTCACCGTTCGGAGCCAGCGAGGATCGCAACTCCTCAACCGGATGTCTCGCGTATTGCGTTTGGCAAACGAAGTTAGGAATAACTGCGATGTCGTCAAACTGAAAGATCTCTTTCGTTGCCTCTTTCAAGTAATGCGAAATGGCGGTGACGCCGTCTGATTGAACAATACCGTAACGAGTGATCGGCAAATACGAACGATCGGCGCCCACAAGAGTGATGTCGGTTCCATGCAGTGTGGTAATCACCGGCAGATAGCGCTTCGGCTTGAGCGACTCTCGCGCGAGGATGGCGCTGATGGAATGAGGGATTGCGTAGTGTACGTGAAGCAGATCCAAATTCTCGGTTTCCGCCACTTTTGACATCTTGGTTGCAAGCGCCAACGTGTATGGTTGATGCTCGAACAAGGGATACGACATCATCTCGACTTCATGGAAGCGCACGCGCTCGTTAAGCTCCGTGAGGCGTGTGGGCAAAGAAGAGGAAATGAAGTGGACCGTGTGGCCGCGTTCCGCCAGCTCCTTTCCCAGCTCCGAGCCGACGATGCCGCTCCCGCCGTAAGTTGGATAGACCGTGATGCCGATGTTCATAAATCAGATATTAGATGTCAGGTGCCAGATGTCAGATC
>JALYXE010000438.1 GCA_030947265.1 Acidobacteriota bacterium | reverse complement strand
CGAGGCTTTTTTCACTGCCCCGCGGATCAATTGACGCTCGGCAAGGGTTCTCCGTAAGATTAGGGCACCTCCAGCTTTCGGAACCCAAGCCCCTCGGGTCTACAGTAGGAGCTAAAGTCAAAGGTTTTGCTGACTCCACACTGCATTGTGTATTTGACCGCAATAAATTTGAGTAGGTTATCAGGAGTAGTGGGCGATGAATGAGGTGAAGAAGTTTTTCATTGATGCTTTTCACCATTTGGGTCGAAGTCGTGGGGTACCGGGCATTGACGTGCGCTTTTATCCTTATGCTGGTTTGCGTCACACCATCAGGATACGTTCAGGGCATGTCTACGTGCGTTTATCAGATGTTTGCAAGGATTGCCCGCCAGAGGTTATGCGTGCTCTAGCCTTCGTGCTGGTAGCAAGATTGCTCGGCAAGAAGGTTCCGGACGTTCACGAACGAACTTATCGAGACTACTCTCTGACGCCGGAGGTCATGCGTTCATCTGACATAGCCCGCAGAGGGCGCGGCCGAAAGATGATTTCAAGCCCACAGGGCAGTACCTATGACCTTGAGAAAATGTTTGCCAAGCTAAATCGCAGGTATTTCGATTCCAGTCTGGAAAAGCCTACGATTACCTGGTCTCAACGAAAGACGCGAAGCATCCTGGGTCACCATGATCGCGTGTATGAGACAATTACCATTAGTAAGTCTCTCGACTCGTCTCAAGTGCCCGATTGGTTTGTTGAATACATCCTTTACCACGAAATGCTTCACATAAAACATTCCGCTCGAATGATCAATGGACGCCGCTATTACCACACGACGGCATTTCGTCTCGATGAACGCCGTTTTGCCAGGTACGAAGATGCCCAGCGCTGGCTGGAACAAGTCGCTCGTCAGCGCCGCGTGCCGCGTGCCCGCGCTGCTTGAGGCAAATTGGAACCTTTGCGGGAGTAAGACGTTTACACAACCGAGGTAGGTGGGCTCCTCCAAAGAGGCGGTCGATCCGGAGTTGAATTTATTTTTCCGGTGAAGCCGCCTTTTTGCTTTCGGCGTTAATAGTTCGGCATTTTTGGTACTGCGGCAGTTTACCCAGCTGAATTGCGATTGGGGCGGTCCCATGAGGCCCGATCGTTGACTAAGGGCAAGCACTCAAACTGCGTCGGTGGCCGTTTCTCTCACTGGACAAAGGACCTTGGGCCTCGCTAGACTACGCGCTTCGAAAGCACCCCAACCACGCGTGCGTGTAAGCTCGCGGTTCACCAAATAGTTCACCAAACGGAGTCCGAAATAATTTATGGCCATCCCTGCGACCCACATTCGGCGCGGCATGTTGATACTTTTCGAAGGCGAACCGTGCAAAGTTATGGAATTTCGTCATCACACCCCCGGAAATTTGCGCGCAATGGTTCAGACGAAGCTCAGGAACATCAAGACCGGCTCGTCTTTCGAACACCGCTTCCGTTCCGCTGATACGGTCGAACGGGCGACGTTGGAGCAGCACGAAATGGAGTATCTGTATTCCGATGGATCGCATCATCATTTCATGAACACTGAAAACTATGAGCAGGTTGCCCTCAGCGAAGAGGAGTTAGGTGATGCAGCGCCGTGGTTAACTCCCGGCCTGAAACTTCAGGCCGAGTTTTACGAAGGAGCCCCAATAGGTATTGACCTGCCCCCATCTATGGAACTTACCGTTGCCCGCACTGAGCCCACCATGAAAGGCGCCACAGTTTCTAATGTGAACAAGCCGGCGACGCTGGAAAACGGCGTGACGGTTACCGTGCCACCGTTCGTCAATGAAGGCGACCGTATACGGGTCGACCCCACCGAAGGCCGCTACATCGAACGCGCCAAGTGAGCCGTGCAAGCAGTTGAGTGATCAGGTAGCAAGTAATTCGCGGTGTCGTCTGTTAATCTTCGTTCATCGCTCATGCACTTCATCTACAGTCTTCTTCTTGGCCTCGCCTTTCTGATACTGCTGCCCCGCTTTCTTTTTGACGCGTTTCGCCGTGGGAAGTATGTGTCAGGATTTTGGGAGCGGTTGGGATCGCTGGCACCAATGCAGCGGGAAGGGCGCCCGGTAATCTGGATTCACTGTGTCTCCGTTGGTGAAACGCAGGCAGCTCGACCTTTGGTACAAGGCCTAAGAAAGCGGTTTCCTGAAATATCCATCGCGATCTCAACGATCACGCTTACCGGGCAAAATCTCGCTCGTGAAGTATTCAAGTATGAGGCGGATAGAGTCTTTTATTTCCCTTTTGATTGGCGCTGGATCGCCCGCAAAACGCTGAAGGTAATGAATCCTGCTGTTGTTCTCCTGATGGAGACAGAGCTGTGGCCAGGCTTCCTGAGCGAATGCCGCGCTCAACACATTCCTGTCGCGATAGTAAACGGCCGGCTTTCTGAACAATCGTTTCGGCGGTATTGGTGGATTAGAGGTTTCATGTCGCGCGTCCTCAACGCCATAAAAGTTGCAATAATGCAAACCGAGGCTGATGCCCGACGGCTCCGCGCTCTGGGGATGGACGCGGATAAGACCTTTGTTTGTGGAAGTCTGAAGTTTGATGTCGAGACCACGCCGGCCAGTGATTTACTAACCCTGCATTTTCGTGAGCGGTTTAACCTGGCCGACGGGACACCGTTGATTCTGGCCGCCAGTACACATGCTCAGGAAGAACGAGTCGTTCTCGACGCTCTTAAGATAATAATCTCGAAATCCAAGTCAGAGCCGCGGCTAATGATTGCGCCGCGTCATCCCGAGCGGTTTGCGGAAGTCGCCACTCTGATCGAGGCCTCAGGATTTCGATGGAGTCGCAGAACCGCGCCTGCCAACCCGAACGACGACGAACAATCACAAGTTATCCTTTTGGATAGCATTGGGGAGCTGCAATCCCTATATTCGCTGGCATCGGTTGTTTTTGTGGGTGGAAGCATCGTAAATACCGGCGGACATAACATACTGGAGCCGGCGGCAGTCGGGGCCTGCGTAATCACTGGAGCGTACACTTTCAATTTTCAGTTGATCGTGGAAACTTTCGTGAACGCCGGGGCTATCATTCAGTTGGCACCGATGTTGCACTCGGAAGCAACTGTTGCACTAGCGGATGTGATTTCGGATTTACTTACTGACTCGGCGAAGCGTCAAGAACTTGCGGATCTCGCGCGGCGTCTGGTGGATGAAAACCGCGGAGCGACTGAGCGTTCTCTCGAATTGCTCAGCTCCATAATTCCTTACTCTGAAAAAGTCGTGGAAAGTGTAAGTTCCCTGAGCGCTCAAGGCGCGCCCACTCCATGAACCCGGCTGTTTCATTGATATTGAT
>JALYXE010000011.1 GCA_030947265.1 Acidobacteriota bacterium | reverse complement strand
CGCTCGGTGAGCGCACGCCGGATGGTAAGGCTTTCACTGCTGAAAAAGTCGTGACCGGTTCCTTTCGCACGGTGGGTGGTGTAGTCACCGCTATCGACGCTGCTACCGGCGAAGTGAAGATTAATGACCTGCAAACGAAGCAGCCTTTGACGATCGTCGTTAAGCATGACTCGGTGTTGCGGAAGTTTCCCGCGGCAAATGAGATGGGCGGAATGATGATGGCTCGAGGTGGTCCCGGAGCAAACGGCACCCCGGCCGGTCAGACTGCGCCGGCGGGACAACCCAATAAGACTCAGCCAACGGGTGCGCAAGGTCCGGCTGGTGCGCCGGGCCAAGGACCAGGTGGCCCGGGCGGCGGCATGCGTTTCGGTGGCGGTGGCATGAATGTGCAGGACATGCTCGAAAGGTTACCCACCATTTCCATCGCCGACGTAAAAGTCGGGGATACGATTATCGTTTCCAGTACGAAAGGTGCGGATCCTAAGCGCTTGACAGCCATTAGTCTTATCTCCGGCGCCGACACGCTCCTTAACATGTTGGCGGCCAGGCAACAACAGCCAGGCGGTCAAACTGCGCCGAACCCATCGGCCGGTTTGGGTAGCGGCATCCAATTTGGAATCGGCTTGCCCTAAACCAAAGCGGGGAATTGAGCAGTTTAAGGTTCGAACCACAGGGTCCTAATTATGAACGTCTCCGAAAATCTTTTGCGCCAGAGTTTAGGCGTCGTCTTTATTCTCTTGTTATCTGTGGCCGGCGCGCTTGCGCAACAGGCACGAGGGACGCTGCGCGGCGTGATCAAGGACGAGCTTGGCGCGACAATTGTCGGCGCAACGGTGACCCTGACTGACTCCACCGGTGTTGCAAAGAATGCGTCCACCAACGGTGAAGGCGCATACGTGTTTGGCAGACTCGCGTCAGGAAAATATGTGCTGCGGGCGTCCGCGACTGGCTTTGCCGTCTCCGATGACAATGAGATTGACCTGGCTGCCGGTGAACGCAAATCATTAGATCTGACCTTAAAGGTTACGATCGAAGAGCAAAAGGTGACGATCGCCGCAGAACCTCCGCTCAGTACCGAATCAACCAACAACGCTAATCAAACGCTGATCACCGGAAAAGATCTCGATGCCTTACCTGATGATCCCGATGAATTGGCGGCGGCATTGCAGGCACTCGCTGGGCCATCGATGGGGCCAAATGGGGGACAGATCTTCGTCGACGGTTTTTCCGGGGGGCGACTGCCTCCCAAGGAGTCGATCCGCGAAATTCGCATCAACCAAAACCCCTTCGCCGCAGAAAATGATCAGCCGTCCGGCCGAATCGACATTCTTACGCGTCCTGGCACAGACAAACTCCGTGGCAGCGGGTTTTTCAATTTCCAGGATGAAAGCCTCAACTCGCGCAATCCTTTCGCCACCAGTTCATCCAAGCGCGCGCCCTATCAGGTCAGGCAGTATGGAGGAAACCTTGGTGGCCCATTGGTGAAAAAGAAAGCATCCTTTTTCCTGGATTTCGAGCGGCGTGAAATTGACGATAATGAGTTAGTCAGAGCAACTATTCTTGATGCGAATCTCAATCCCTTCGATCTTGGATTTGGCGTTGTCGTGCCAAAGCGAAATATTACGTTTAGCCCGCGCATCGATTACCAAATCAATTCGAATAACACACTGATTGCACGCTACAGCTTCAATCATTCAACCACGACCAATAACGGAGTAGGTGGATTTTCATTGCCTGAGCGTGCGTTCACTTCCGCTTTTACGCAACAAAACATCCAGCTCACCGAAACCGCAGTACTGACTCCGTCGATGATTAATGAGACGAAATTCCAGTTTACCCGGCAGCGTGCTACAAGCCTCGGCGATATCACCCGACCTACTATCAACGTCAGCAGTGCTTTTATCAGTGGCGGCTCGCAGGTGGGTGAGGTCACAAATACCGACCGGCGTTGGGAATTGCAAAATTTTCTGGCATGGCAAAAGGGACCTCACGCGCTTAAATTTGGCGGCCGTATTCGCGGCGTGCACATTACCGACATTAACCCGAATAATTTTGGCGGATCGTTTACTTTCACAGGCGGACTGGTTCCCACTTTGGATGCAAACAATAATCCAATCACTAACCAGCCTGTATTCGTCGATAGTATCGAGCGCTACCGGCGAACTCTTCTTTTCAGTAGGGCACCGTTTAACTTTTCGCCCGAAGAGGTTCGAAGACGGGGTGGCGGCCCATCACAATTCAACATTTCATCCGGGAACCCGGGAGCCAGCGTTTCCCAGGTAGACTTTGGTGTTTACGCCCAGGACGATTGGCGAATGCGGCCAAACCTCACCGTTAGTTTCGGATTACGTTACGAGAACCAGTCAAACATCAGCAGCAAATTTAACTTTGCACCGCGCCTGGCGGTTGCCTGGTCGCCGGGAGCGGCAAATAGCGCCAAGCCTCCCAAGATGGTCATTCGGGCTGGCGGCGGTGTCTTTTACAATCGTTTCGGCGAAGGCAATACGCTCCAGGCCCATCGCTTCAATGGCGTCAATCAGCAACAGTTCTTTGTTAGTGAGGTTCCCCTCTACAACGCGAGTGGACAGTTTATTACGCCCGCGGTGTCGCCACTTGACACATTTCCTAACGTGCCGCCTTTGAATCTTCTTCGGACAGCGGCGCGTCAGATTACCTGGCGCGTTGCCCCCGATCTTCAGGCTCCGGTTGTTTATCTTGGGGGCACACAGGTTGAGCGTCAGCTACCGTACAAGTTCACATTGTTTGCAGGCTTGTTCATGATCCGTATTCAACACGTGATTCGAGCTCGCGACATCAATGCGCCCGTACCTGGAGCCAGCGGCGCCCGTCCTTTTGGAGACGTGGGAGAGATTTATCAGTACGAATCGAGCGGCCGGTTTAATCAGAACCAGCTGTTCATTGGTTTTAATAACCGGTTTAGTAGGGCAATTACGTTTTTCTCAAGCTATGTTCTGAGTAAAACTACAAACGACACCGATGGGCAGGGCGGCGGCCTGTTCCCGGCTAATTCGTATGACCTGTCAGGAGAGTTTGGTCGCGCAGCGTTTGACGTGCGGCATCGTTTTACGTTTGCAGGCACGATCAATTTGCCCTGGTGGCAAGTGAGCTTGAATCCATTTATCGTAGCCAGTTCGGGAAGGCCATTCAATATCATTACCGGGCAGGACACGAATGGCGACCGCCTCTTCACCGAACGTCCATCCTTCGCTCCGGCTGGCGCAGATTGCAACAGCCTCGCTGCAAACATCGTCTGCACCAGGTTCGGAAATTTTAATTTGCGTCCCGCCCCCGGAGAAGCATTGATTCCGCGCAACTTCGGCGAAGGACCTGGATTCGTCTCCGTCAATATGCGCGTCAGCAAGACCTGGAACTTTGGCACAATCCATTCAGCTACCGCGTCCAATCGAAGCGGCCAGGAAGGTCAGGGTCAGGCTGGACAGCGTCGTGGTGGGGGTGGTGAACAAGGTGGTGGAGTTCCTCGAATCCCCGGTGGCGGCGGTGGTGGTATTCCCGGCGGTGGCCCAGGCGCTGACGGTGGTGGCCGCGGCGGTGGCGGTGGCGGGGGTTTGGCCGGTATTGGCGGGCCCGCAGGACGCGGCGCGGAAGCTAAGCGCTATAGCCTTCAGTTTTCGTTGAACTTCCAGAACTTATTCAACCACGTAAACCTGGGAAATCCGGTCGGTAATTTGTCTTCGCCATTCTTTGGCCAAAGTCTTTCCCTCAATGGCGGCTTCGGCGGCTTCGGCCCCGGCGGCGGTGGCGGCGGAGGAGTGGGGGGCGGCAGCGGTGCCGGCAACCGAAAGGTAACGGCCCAATTGCGATTTAATTTTTAAGAAATGTTCTTCAATTTCAAAGAGTTGCGCTTCAGATTTTATTGTGGGGAGCGAGGCGCGCGCATCCACACGCTTTCTCGTTTCTAAAACCTGCAACAGTTAATGAATACCGAAAGGGAATCATCACATGAAGAGAATCTTTATTAAAGGGTTAGTATTGCTGGCTTGTAT
>JALYXE010000009.1 GCA_030947265.1 Acidobacteriota bacterium | reverse complement strand
CGCCGGTTGGGTACCCCCCCTGAGCCGCAGTTCAATTATGTGATGCTCTACCACGAGGGCCTTCTGCTGCTCGGCAAAGGGGAGTTCGAGCAAGCCCAGGAGACGCTCGGCCTCCTGAGCAGTGATGGAGTCGAGACGGAGGATCTGATCACTGCGCTTGGGCTTTCCATTCTTCGCATTAGCTTCTCAGATCTGCTTGCGGGGGATTCGGCGCTGGGCGAACTGGTTCGCCGTGCCGGCCGGGCAGAACACCTGGCAGCGCAAAAGAAGTTCGACGAGGCTTTCAGTGAGTATGATCGACTGGCAACCGACTCTCCAAAGGGACAAAACGTTCAGTATGCTTACGGGCGGTTTTTGATCGTAAGCAATCAGGATGAGAAAGCGATCGCGGCCTTCAAGCGCGAGATCGAGAATACTCCGAACCACCTGCTGGCCCGACTGTGGATCGCGGATACTAAATTCCGGCTGAAAGACTTCGCTGGCGGGCTGCCCTATGCTGAAGAGGTGGTAAAGCTTTCCCCGCAGTTGCCGCTCGGACATTTTCTTTTGGGAGCAGTGCTTCTTGGAGCGGGGCAAACGGCGCGGGCCATCACCGAGTTGGAAACTGCTCAGAGGTCTCTGCCGAACGAGCCCAAGATATACTTCCAACTCGCGCGCGCCTACACCACTGCTGGCCGCAAAGCAGATGCTAATCGCGCGCGGGCCACCTTCACGCGCCTTAATAAACAGACGGAGGAGGCCAAGAAAGCTGAACAAGATCGACGATCCGAGGTGACTCGGGACAACCCCTCCAGCACGGTGAAGCCGAGCCGGCCGTGAGGATGAAATTGAAAGCTCAAGCTGTGTTCCGGCTATGAAGTCCGCTCTTCTTTTTTTTCTCACACTGCCATCGTGTCTTGTCCCGGCCTGCACGTCAGCTCAGGCCGCAGTAGAGATTCAGAAACCCTCTACGCCGATCCAATTCGTGGATGTCACGACCGCGGCGGGTATTAAATGGAACCTCAAGACGCTTGCGCCGGGCACAAAAGACCTTATCGAAACCATGGGAGGCGGCGGTGGCTTTATCGACTACAACGGCGACGGTCTTCTGGACATTTATCTCGTATGCTACTCACAAACGCCGCAGCCGGATGGCGCCAGCAAACTCCGGGACGTTCTCTATCGCAACAACGGCGATGGAATATTTACGGACGTCACCGAGAGCGCCGGTATCTCCAACAGCATGCTCGGCATGGGGTTGACTGTGGGGGACTATAATAACGATGGCCGGCCGGACATGTACATTACAGGTTACGGCGCGAGCAAGCTTTACCGGAACGACGGCAACGGAAAATTCACCGACGTGACGGCACAGGCCAGCGTAGACAACAAGGAATGGGGCACGAGCGGTTTTCTTCGACTACGACAATGATGGCTATCTCGACCTCTACATTTGCAACTACCTCAAGTTTGACCCGCAGGGTAGAGTTCCCTGCTCCTTTTTCCAGGGCAAGCCCTACTGCAATATCGCACAATTCAAAGGCTCGTCAAGCGTACTCTTTCATAACAATCGAGACGGCACATTTACCGACGTCAGCGAAAAGGCAAAGATCGTTAATCCTAATGGCAAAGGATTGGGCGTGATTGCCGTTGATTATGATAATGACGGACGAATAGACATATTCCAGGCTAATGATGCCGCTCCTAATTTTCTATTTCATAACAACGGTGACGGAACATTTTCGGAAGTTGCCCTGGAAGCTGGCGTGGCTTTTGATCCAGACGGTTATGTCCGCGGCGGTATGGGCGTCGACGCCGAGGACATAGACGGGGACGGTTATTTAGAGATTTTCGTTGCGAACTTTTCCGGGCAGACCAACGCCTTTTTTCATAATGATGGAGACGGGCTGTTTACCGAAACGACAAACCAGGTGGGCCTGGGCCAAGTTAGTATTCCGATGAGCGGCTTCGGAGCGCGTTTCTTTGATTACAATAACGATGGACTGGTTGACCTCTTTGTGCTCAACGGCCACCCGTTCGAGCCGATCAACAAGATATCTCCCGAATTCACCTATACCCAGCCACCATTTCTGTTCGAGAATACCGGCAAGGGTTTTCACGAGGTGGCGGCGGATCACGGAGCACCGCTCAAGAAGTTTTATTCGGGGCGTGGCCTTGCCGTCGGCGATTTCGATAATGATGGTGATCCAGATTTATTGCTGATTAATGTAGGAGAGCCAGCCCGGCTCCTGCGCAACGATGGTGGAAATAGAAACCATTGGCTGGGCATTAAACTCATCGGCACAAAAAGTAATCGCGACGGCATCGGAGCGAAGATCACGCTAACGACGGCCGGCTCGCGCAGGCACAAGCAAATGCTGGGCGGTACCAGCTATTGCTCGGCATCGGACATGCGCCTGCTGTTCGGATTGGGAGCCGGTTCCCAAGTGGATGAGGTAGAAGTCAGGTGGCCCGGCGGTCAAATCAGCACTTTAAAGAATGTTAGCGTTGATCAGTACGTCATCGTTAGGGAGAACGCAGAAAACCCGAAGGTCACCTCGCGCCGGCCACGATCGGGGCCGTAGCCGTGAGTGACGGCTCACACCGAGCCGGTTACTACCGTTTCGTTGCCTTTTCGAGGAAGCGGTCGATGCCCCTTCTATGTTACCAAGCGCTTTCAACCTTCATCGAATCAGGCGTAGGATGTCGCTCAGCAGTTTCCATCTAGACAAGAGCGAAAGGGACAATTTGAGATGAAAATAGCTAAACTGAGCAGAAGTTTAGTGGCCATTTGTCTTGTTGGTTTACTGACTTCCGCCACAGGCATTTCGCAAAAACGGCACCCTCAGCCGCCACGCGCCAGCCGCACCCGAGTCGCTGACTCGGAGCAAAGAATTGACGTGCTGCTTTCCCGGATGACCCTTGAAGAGAAACTCGGCCAGCTCCAGCAATTGGGCGACTATTCAGAAGGAACCCGCGATTTGATCCGTCGCGGCGGGCTCGGCTCAACGCTGGGGATAATCGGCGCGAAGAAGACTAACGAGCTTCAGCACATCGCGATGGAAGAGTCGCGCCTGAAGATCCCGTTACTGTTTGCCTTTGACGTGATCCATGGATACCGCACGATCTTCCCCGTTCCGCTCGGCGAAGCGTCGAGTTGGGATCCGGCTGCGGTGGAGCGTTCGGCTTCAGTTGCAGCCGCAGAAGCGAGAGCCGCCGGTTTGCACTGGACGTTTGCACCCATGGTGGACATAGCGCGCGACGCGCGGTGGGGCCGGATCGTCGAAGGCTCGGGCGAAGACCCTTACCTCGGTGCTGTGATGGCAAGTGCGCGCGTGCGTGGTTTTCAAGGGCGTGATTACAGCGCTCCCGATAAGGTCATCGCGTGCGCCAAACATTGGGTGGGCTATGGCGCGGCGGAAGCAGGGCGCGACTACAACACGACGGATATCTCTGAATGGACCTTGCGCGAAATCTACTTCCCGCCCTACAAAGCTGCCCTGGATGCCGGAGTCGGCACCTTCATGAGCGCCTTCAACGACATCAATGGGGTACCTGCTTCGGCAAACCCGTTTACGCTGACGAAGGTGTTGCGCGGTGAATGGAAGTTCGATGGTTTTGTGGTCAGCGACTATGAATCGGTGAAGGAGGTGATTCAGCACGGACTGGCGGCGAACGAGGCAGAGGCGGCACGCTACGGGCTCAACGCGGGCGTGGACATGGAAATGGTTAGCAAGACCTACAGCCAGAACGTTACGCAACTGATTAAAGACGGGAAGGTCTCACAGTCCACAGTTGATGAGGCCGTCCGTCGCGTTCTGCGGATTAAGTTCCGCGCGGGACTATTCGAAAAGCCGTACACCGACGAATCACTTGAACAAGCTGCACTGCTCAGCTCGGAACATCTCGCTGCGGCACTCCAGGTGGCTACTCGCTCAATGGTGCTTTTGAAGAACGAGCGTGAGACGTTACCTCTGAGTAAGAGTGTGAAGTCTATCGCGGTGATCGGGCCTTTAGCAGATAGTCAGAAGGACATGATTGGCTCCTGGTCTGGTGATGGAAGACCGGAGGATGCCGTGACACTACTGACTGGTATTAAAGCGAAGCTAACTCCCCAGGTAAAAATTATCTACGCTAAAGGCTGCGAAATCACGGGTGACAGCACCGACGGTTTTGAAACGGCCGTGCGCGCCGCGCGTGAATCTGACGTTTCGATTATCGCCGTGGGCGAATCAGCAGAGATGAGCGGCGAGGCAGCCTCGCGAAGCTCACTTGATCTTCCCGGCAGACAGTTGGATTTGGTTAAGGCGATTCACGCGATTGGTAAGCCTTACGTTGTTGTCCTGATGAACGGGCGACCGCTCTCGGTAAATTGGATCGCACAGAACTCGCCGGCAATTCTGGAGGCGTGGTTTGCGGGCACGCAGGCCGGCCCGGCACTTGTCGATGTGCTATTCGGAGACCAGAATCCAGGCGGCAAGCTACCCGTCACTTTTCCGCGCACTGTCGGTCAGGTGCCGATCTACTACAACTATAAGAACACTGGAAGGCCGCAAACCTACGATGCCGAGGGAAGACCGCAACCGGCGGATAAATACAGGTCCATGTATCTCGACATACCCAACACGCCGCTCTTCCCATTCGGATACGGACTCAGCTACACGCAGTTCAGATTCGGGAATCTACAACTGAGCGCGAAGAGCATTCGCCCGGATGGGCGATTAACCGTGAGCGTCGAAGTGGAAAATACCGGCAAGCGAGCGGGCGACGAAGTTGTGCAACTCTATATCAGGGATGTTGCGGCAAGTAGAACGCGCCCTGTTAAAGAATTGAAGGGCTTCGAGCGCGTCACACTCCAGCCCGGCGAACGACGCCGGGTTCAGTTCATACTCACGCCTGAGCAGCTCGGTTTTTACAACCGCGACATGCGCTTTGTCGTCGAGCCAGGCGAGTTCAGGGTTTTCGTTGGCGCGAGCTCCGTCGGCGGGCTCGAAGCACAGTTCCAGGTTACGGGGTTGGGGCGATAGAGGTATAGATGAGTCGCTTTTGTTTTT
>JALYXE010000605.1 GCA_030947265.1 Acidobacteriota bacterium | reverse complement strand
TTTACCGTCTGATCGTAGATTTCTTCGAATCCGCCTTGTACGCTCGCGGAACTTTGGCCGGCACGAATGGCAAAGTCAGCAAGATTTGAGATCGCCAGCGTCGGTGCCTTACCTTGCAATACTCGAGGCATAGTTTGCGTCATTGAGACGGCGCGGAAAGGACTGCGCTCGGGATCAGTTCTACTCTGCAGGTAACGATTTAACCATCCATCAGCTGTGGACTTCACGCCCGGCGTAGCCGACTCCATGTAGTCCTGCGCGTCGAAGTGGGAACGTGTGTTATCCGGCGAACCCGCTGCGTGAACGATAGCCAGGCGCTTCGACTCCCATAAAGGTTTAAAGGGCGCAAGCGAAGGATGCAATCCAAAAAACCCATCAAGGTTAATTGCTGACTCGGCAATGCCGGATTCTGGTTTCGCAATCGCGATCGATGGTCGCAAATCGTAATAGGCGCGCTCGCCGAAAGGTATGACCATGTTTAGTCCATCCACTGCACCACGCTGAAAGATGGCAATCAAAGTCTTTCGGCGCCCGCCCGTGATTTGATCACGTGCCTGGGCCAATACAGCGCGCTGGAGGAATGACGGCACGACGCTGATTACTCCAAAACTGGCTATAGCGACGCCACCGGATTTAATAAAAAATCTTCGATTCATAACTAACCTCGTGCTTTGAACTTTGTTCTTTGTACTTGTGCTTAGTACTTTCCTCTTCCGATGTTTCTGGCTGCTGCAATCACCACTCAAACACAAAAAACAAGGTAGTAAGTTCAAAGTTCCTACTGTCTTTGAAACTCGGGTGAACCCAATATCAACCCGACGATCTTTGTAATCGGATCTGTAATGTTAGCATCAGCGCGCGCCAATTGCTGACCCTGCTGGCGTCGAGGCTGGGTATCCATCATCTCGCCATCCATACTTTCGTTCATTCGCGCTGTTTCCGGCGACATCGCTGGAACGGCTAGCGCTGTCTGTTCATTAAACTGCTTCATTAGCGCTTCCTTGGTTTTCGGCGAGACATCTCCCGCAATGATCACGTTCAAGAATCGGTCCATGATTAGTCTTTTGTTAACAGACCGCGCCTCTTCGCCATTACCCTGAAACCGCTTAAGATCCACGCGTGTTCCCGGTATGCGTTTGCTGGCGAGCGTTAGACCGAAATTCAGTCTCTCCAAAAGTCCGCCTGTATTAACCCAGCTTTCGGCTGTATCCGCATAACCATTGGGCGTCTGGAATCCATAAAGAGGTTCGCCCATGCGCGCAATCCACTGATGCAGCTGTGGCCCACCATTCGTTTCTCCACCCAGCGTGCGAATGGAGCTGACTGCCAGCTCGAAAGGCCGTTTTATCTTGGCACGGTGAGCTTCAGGTGAATTGAACTCTGGAGAGAAGAAAATCGCTCGCAGCGTTTCGCGAATATCTCCATCGCTCCTTGTAAACGCCGACGCGACATGTTCGACCAACGCGGGCGACGGGTTATCCGAAACAAAGTGTCGCAAGAGCTTCGTGACCACATACTTCGCAGTCGACGAATAGTGCGCAAGAATATCGAGCACCATTAGGCCGTCTTTGATTCCGCCCCCCGCCGGAATCTTGTGGCCTAAAACTAACTTCTCGCCATCGTCGTGCGCTCGCTGATTGAAGAAAAATTTGCCAGCGTTTTCCCGCAGCATGTCGGCCCGCGGTCCATTTATGATTCCCTGTGCAGCGGCGGCGCCCCCACGCGGGGCAAAAATGGTCCAACCCGTGAAACAACGGGCAACCTCCTGAACGTCTTTCTGCGTGTACCCCCCATCAACGCCCAACGTGTGGAGCTCCATCAGTTCTCGCGCGTAGTTCTCGTTGATGCCGCGTCGCGCCTGCTGCTGAGGTCTCTGTTGCTGAGGATTATTGCTCATGCTTGGTTGGCCACGGTTGCTATTGTTCGCCCCCTTACCCATTAGCAGCTGAGCGCGAGGACGCTGACCGGTTCCGGCACCTAACTGCGCATTCGGGCTAACACTTTGAAAATTGTCGAGGTAGAAAAGCATTGCAGGACTCTGAGCCGTTGCCAGTAACAAATCGGAAAACTTGCCCATTGAGTTTGGACGAACCGTGTCGCGATCGTACGACACCAGCAACCAGCGGTCAGCGCCCTTCCCCGCAAACACGTTAAAGTGGTTGGTCCAGAAATCAACCATTACTTCCTGCAACTGCCGCTCGCTGTAGACGGCTCGAAGAATGCGAGAAGCCTGAACTCTGCGGTAATGCGCTGCGGAGGCTGCAAACCGTTCTGCATGTAGTACTCGCGTATTGCCTGACGATACTTTTGGTTGTCACGCGGATCGCCGTTCTCATTGGGTTTGTCGGCACCGGCTTTGTCGGCGTCTCTTTGCTTTGAATCGCCAGCCTCCATTTTCATCTGCATGTCGGAAGTGTTCTTATTATTATTCGTAACCGCATTACCTGAACCCTTCACCCGGTTATCACGCGCCGCGGCAAGCGCGGCAGGCAGTTCTCCCCGACGCTCAAGCTGTCGCAGCAGCAGGCCCGGCTGTGGAAATTTTTCGTAAAGCTCAGCTGTGGTCATGTTCAGCGTTGCAAGATTTTTTACCTTCGCCTCAGCAGTAGCATCAGTGATTTTTTCGGGATTCAGTTGTTGATTAATATAGTTGTCCAGCCCCATGGCTTTAACACGCGCGACGTCACCGGGACGCGCACCAAAGCCCAGCCGGTTCAGAACGTGCAAGATCCGTTGTTCTTCCGTGAGGCGTGGGGCGGCTTGACCGGTCCCCGACTTTGCCCGCTGTGCGTGGACTCCAACCGCTAAACTGCCCGATAGAAGCGCGGCGATCGAGGCCAACGCTGCCAAATGACTCGCAACTGAAAATCCTCTGGCACACTGGCGATGTTTGAATGTCATAACGTCGATTCCTGTTTTCATTAGTTAAAGAGATACTTTTAAAGATCGATTAGTGTGTTTCCTGATGGGGTTAGACGCAAACTAGTGCCAGATAGTTGGGAAAATATAAGGAAAGAAGGGGGACGGTAAAAGTTGCCTATTATTGTACTGGGCGTGGGAAGCTAACGAGACTTCTGTATCCCTGTTTGTCCATTGATGGCACGCCGAAAAAGTAAATGTCTTTGGACATACCCTTCATCGCATAGCCCGTTGCTGGCCGATAGGTTGCGTGTTGGTTCAAACCGGCGACGTCGTATCGCGCCAGACAATTTCATAACCAGCGGGATCGGATTCCTTGTTTGAATAAGCCTGGCCAAATGTCTACTGGTGCGTTCGATCATGCTTGGTACTGGTTCAAGTCAGTCGGGTAGTAACGGTGACTGAGATGTACCACTACACAATCGGGAAAGGATGGTTGGCTTCTGCGGTCGACGCAAACCCGCAGTTGTTTCACTATCAACTCCCTACCAGAGTACGAAACTGGAAAAAGAATTTTGAGGCTGTTTCGCGTTAATAAATCCGATATGCTCTACCTTTCCAGACCACTATAATTTCTCCACCTAATTGTTCGGCAATCGCACGAATGCCCGGCTCGTCAGCTACCAGCGAACGAAATTGTTCCGAACCGCGAGCGACATTGATAGTTCCTCGCGACGACTTATATCCCTTATCAATCCACGCATTGCCCTGATGACGGAAATGCCTTCCTGAAACGCTCCTCGTTTCGACTTCGTTCCGGGATCCTTTCTTGTCCTTGCCGCCAGATCTGCTTTCGGTTGTGCTTTCAACGCTGAGTCCCTGGATGTGCCTGGTACTGAGTGTTGCTGCGCCAGTTTTAGAGGCAGCCTGAGGAGCGGTTGCGTCTATTGGCTCATCCTTCATTGGCTCTCGCTGACGTGCTTGGTCTTCCCGCTCCGCGGTTTGCTCATTAGAAGTCGTCTTTATCTTGTCTGCTTCGCTGGGCATGGGTTGAGGACCAGAAGGCGGCGGAGGCTCGGGAGCAAAGTATGGGCTCAACGCAACCACGCTGCCAGCTTCTCCGGATTTCGTCGAATCTCTCGCCGGAGCCTCCTTGGCCAGGTTGGCGCCGGTGGAAGTTCTCGGCGCTTGATCCAACGCACTTTTGTCCGCTTGAAGATCCTTCTTTAGACGAGTCGAGTCCGCATTTGCCTTGGACTCAATTACCCCTTGTCGTGTTGCGGGCGATTCAGTTATCGATCTCAATTCAGTCTGGCTGGGTTCACTGGCACTAGCGGGAGAACTGATCGGCTGATTTTGTGCAACCAATTCCGAGCGTCGTTGTTGTCGTAATGCGACCATACTGATCGCGATAACAGCAGTCAGCCCCAGCGCTGGCACTGCGTAACGCAAAACCGGTGTTGAGAAGAAGGCGGAGAATTTATGCCAAAAGCCCGATTTCCTGTGTTCGTCGAAAACCTGATAAGGACGGGTCGCGCCGGCGGTCTGCGTCAACTCAAGCACGATCCGACGGCACCTCGCGCAATCGGCCAGGTGTTCGGTATAACGAGCGCGCGCAGGGGCAGATAGTACGCCTTCAGCGTAGGAGTTTAGTTCGTCTGCGTCAAGGTGAGCGAACAGAGCAGGATTCTCAGTGCCAGAGGTCCACGGACCTGGCAATTCCGATTCGTTCACCCCCCGGCTGGCGAGCGAACGCAGCAGAAGATCGACCTCGTTGTTATTAGCTTGCTTCATCTGACGTAATTCTGCGCCCTCTCAAGAACGCTTCTTTAGGCGCGTGCTTGCAGCGTGAGAGCGTTTTAGGCACTTTTGGGGTTAATTGCTTCATCCTGCAACCTCGTCTCATTCTTGCGTAAAGCACCTTCAGTTGCCAGCAACGGTTCAATACCGGCTTCGAAATGAAGCGCAATATCAGAAAATGCGCGTTTGGTCTCGGGCTTGGTCCAACCTTCTTCTTCTATCAAGATCCTTTCCACCTGCTGCCGCAAATCAGCATGAATACGCGTGAGCCGGCGACTTGCAGTGGCTTCGTGTACACCGAGAACGGCTCCTGCCTCACGCAATCGAAGACCGTCAAAGTAGTAGAGCTTTAGTAACAGACGATCTTCTGCCGAGAGCCGTCTGATCGATTGGGCAAGCGCTTTTTGCACTTGAGCACCTGCCAGCTTTTGTGAAATCTCAATCTCTGGATTGAGTACTCCACCGTGGCCAGACCAAGTGCCTTCATCCCGCCTATGCTGAATAATTCGATCAAGATCAGCATCCTCTCCGGTCTGCACAAATCGGAATTGTTTGCGATGTTGATCGACCGCGAGCTGCGCTACGACTGCCCGGAGCCAACCCGCCAGGGAGCCGAGCCCGGAGTAGTACGAAAGCTTACCGGCCGGCTTTCCGTCCCGGCGAATTCCCAGACCATACAGTTCCGCCCAGATGGACTGCGCCAGGTCTTCGGCGCCTTCTTCATTCCCACTCGCCGAACGCGCCGCTGAACGAACCGTTGCAGAAAAACGCTCCACGAGATCACCCCAGGCTTTTTGATTTCCTTGTTCACAAGCCACAATGAGACAGAGGTCGTCGGCCTGAAGTTTATTGATGAAATCCGTAATCTCCTGAGCAGAAGCTTGCTGGTTGTCTTTTAGAATATACTTGTCAACTGCTGCCCGAATTCGTGGGATAAGTGTCTCGGCGATTAATGAGTGATTATCCAGGGCGCACGCAAGCACATGGCGAGCGCCTTCGGCAAACAGCTTTTCGATTTGCTCAGCTCTTTGTATCACGAGGGGTTTCGGAATCTGCGATGCGTTCTTATGCTATCACGACGGACTCGCCAATCGTCCCCTTTTCCCAAGGCTTTGATGTGACAATAGACTTCAGGTTGCCGGAGTTTTTGAAAGCTTACCTTTAACTTTTTGACAGCTTTGAGTCCGTGGGCTAGATTCGCACTCGACATCATTGCAGCTTGTACCTTTCTTCTGTTGAGCTTTTTGAACGGAGGGGTGAGGACAGAGCAAACGGTACCGC
>JALYXE010000600.1 GCA_030947265.1 Acidobacteriota bacterium | reverse complement strand
TCGATGGCTTCGCACTCGTTTTCAAGGGTATTTTTCTGGTAAGCGCTGCACTGGCCATTGCCATCTCCACCCGCTACCTCGACATCGAGGGCGAACAACATGGCGAATATTACGCCCTGGTCTTGTTTGCCACTGTCGGCATGATGTTTTTGGCCTGTGGTTATGATCTAATCTCGCTTTACATCAGTCTGGAGCTGATGGCGCTCACTTTCTACGTGCTGGTCGCTTTTACGAAACGTGAAAAGCGTTCGAACGAAGCAGCGATGAAGTATTTTTTACTGGGCGCATTCTCCTCCGGAGTTTTGCTCTACGGCATGTCGCTGCTTTATGGAATTGCCGGCTCCACCAACCTGGGCGAAATTGGTCGCAGCGTGGCCACCATCGCAGGGACAATGGGCGAAACAGGAGAGTCGGCAGTTACGCTAAGGCCGATGCTGCTGCTGGGAATGATTGCCCTCGCCGCAGGTTTGTTTTTCAAGATAGCCGCGGTGCCGTTTCACATGTGGGCCCCCGATGCCTATGAAGGGGCGCCGACGTCTGTCACCGCCTTCCTTTCCACTGGATCAAAAGCTGCCAGCTTCGCTCTTTACGCGCGCATCTTCAGCGAAGCGCTTCCCAGCATTCGCGCTGACTGGGCGCCCTTGCTGGGGCTGGTGGCAGCAATCACCATCATGGTAGGAAACTGGGCGGCGGTAACGCAGGAAAATTCCAAACGGTTACTGGCTTACTCTTCGATCTCAAATGCAGGCTATCTCTTACTAGGGTTAGTCGCGGGAAACAGCTACGGCTACATCGGACTATTGATTTATTTGCTGGTCTACACCCTCATGAACATGGGCGCCTTTGGCATTGTCATCAGCCTGCGCCGGCGGGGAATTATTGGCGACAATGTTGACGATATGACCGGGCTCGCGCATAAAGCACCCGGCATGGCAGCGATGATGACAGTCTTTATGTTGTCGCTGGGCGGTTTGCCCATGACCGGCGGTTTTATCGGCAAGTATTTCCTTTTCGGCGGATTGCTGCAGCGAGGCCAAGCTGACGGTAAGACCTGGTATTACTGGCTGGCAGGTTGGGCGATTATCAATACCGTCGTGTCCTTTTACTATTACGTGCGCTTCATTAAAGTGATGTATCTCGGTGACCGCGTTGCGGACGACAAAGCGCTATCGCTTTCTCCGGCGTTGCAGACGGCGTTGGTGGCCTCACTTGTCGGCATTCTCTTCATAGGCGTTTATCCTCAGCCGCTGATCGAGATTGTTCAGAGGCTGATCGCGCCGATAGCAGCTTTGTCACCGATGCAGTTTAAATAGACTACCGGGACTTTAGGGGTTATCCTCCCAACTCAGAATCTCATAAAAATCATGCGCTCGGAACGTCATTTGCAATCGCGGAGCCAATCAGGTCTGGTCCCCACGCCAGTGGTTGATCCCACTCGGGTGCTTTACAAGATCTACAAAACGGATGCTTTTGATTGGTTGGCAAATACGGCGATGGATTCGATTCAGGCTGTAGTGACCGACCCTCCTTACGGATTAGTTGAATATTCCGATAAGGAACTCGACAAGCTTCGAAACGGGAAAGGTGGCATATGGAGAATTCCACCGGCTTGGGATGGCAGCAAGCGAATGCCCTTACCTCGTTTTACCGTTCTAACCGAAGCTGATCAAAAAGGCCTCAAAGACTTCTTTTATCGTCTGGCCTCCTTATTGAAATGCGTCTTGGTTCCAGGTGGTCATGTCTTCATCGCTACGAATCCTCTGATCTCTCACATCGTGTACGAAAGTTTTCTCAAAGTTAAGTTTGAGAAGAGGGGAGAGATCATCCGCACGGTTTATACGCTACGCGGCGGGGATCGGCCTAAGAACGCGCACGATGAGTTTTCTGATGTAACGGTGATGCCAAAGTCCTGCTGGGAACCATGGGGACTATTCCGCAAGCCCTGCGAAGGAAGGGTTCAGGATAATTTGAGGAAGTGGAAAACGGGGGGCCTCAGGCGTATCTCGGCAACAGAACCATTTAAGGATCTCATTCGGTCTTCCCCGGCGAGAAAACAGGAAAGAGCAATAGCACCGCATCCATCCCTCAAGCCTCAGAGTTTTCTGCGACAAATAGTGCGAGCATCTTTACCGCTTGGCGAAGGAACTATTCTTGATCCTTTTATGGGCTCAGGCTCGACGGTTGCCGCCGCGGAGGCTTGCGGCCTACAGAGCATTGGGTTAGAAACCCGTAAGGAATATTTCGAGATGGCGGAGTCAGCCATTCCGAAGTTAGCCGCTCTGAAAGTCCAATGAGATTCTTAAATGGTCAGAAAAGCCGACTTCAACCCTGACATACCGCTGCCGCCAGGCCTGACAATTACCGCCATTCAAAAGGCAATCGAATACATAGAAAAGGGACTTACTGATCTAATAGAGATCTATCTTGAGCAAGCCAATATCTTCAGCGCTCTCGTTGGTATCTAT
>JALYXE010000595.1 GCA_030947265.1 Acidobacteriota bacterium | reverse complement strand
TTTCCTATCCCAGTGCAGCGGAATAGATTACACCGCCATATGTCGCCATGTTGGGGTTCCGGAATAGAATCGCTCCAGGGGATACGCATGCTGATTATCAACTGATCGGCGCCAACGTGGGCGGCAGCAATCATTCCGGAGCGAAAATTGAAGTCAGTTTTGCGCCCGGACGGCATCAGGTTAATCGCTAGATCAATCCACTCACCGGTTGGTGCAGCCTCAAACTCAAAGTAGCGATTGGTGTTTTCCGGGTCTGGAGCCAGGAAAAGCTCGCATACGTCTCTGTCCCACAAACCAATGGTTTTTTGGCCAAGCTGCGGATTTGCGCTGACTATTAGTGGTTCCGTCTGATTACAAACAAAACGGACGGCGAAGGATTCTTTTGACCAGATAATGCGCGCTTCAGCATGACGAGTTACAGGTGCCTCATCACCCGACCAATAGCGCGTTATCTGAATAGGCTGAGCGTTAGCCCATTCAGCATGATCGAGCAGGTGGGGAGCGGGATCAGTTGCGGAATAGTGAGCTTCGATTACCTCGCCCTTATCCATTACAAAAGACCCCTCACCCAACCCCCATCAACTTGCAGGGTGACACCCGTAATGTAAGACGCGCGTTCTGACGCTAAAAACGCGACCGCCGCGGCGATCTCATCAGCGCGGGCCAAGCGGCGCATTGGCACTTGGGCAGCCCAAACCGCAATTATTTCCTCCCTGGGCTGGCCCAGTGCGCGCGCTCGTGCCTCGGCCAGCTCGTCCTGTCGTTCGGTCAGTGTGTAGCCGGGAGCTACATTGTTCACGGTAACATTGTCTATTGCGACCTCAGTGGAAACCGTCTTGGCCCAACCGGTAAGCCCGGCGCGAACAGTGTTTGAAAAAAGCAGTCCGTCAATCGGCTGCTTCACGGAAACCGAAGTGATGTTGATGACACGACCCCATTTCTGGGCCTGCATCCCAGGCAAGACTAATTTCGCCAACCGAATGGCGGAGAGTGCGTTCAGTTCGAAAGCGCTGCGAAACATTTCCAACTCTGCATTCGCAAAACTCGACGCAGGGGTCCGCCGGCGTTCGTAACAAGTATGTCGATGCGGCCGGCGCGTTCGCGCGCGAGACTGACAAAACGCGCAACCGCCTTCTCGTCGGTTACATCCGCGCCTATTCCGGCAACCGCAGCACCGGTTTCATCGTGAATCTTTTGCGCTGCTTCGGCGGCGCGAGTTTCATTCCGTGAACAAAGAAAGACGCGCGCACCTTCGCGCGCTAGTTCACGCGCCGCCGCGAAACCAATTCCTTTGCTGGCGGCAGCGACAAGTGCCACACGATCTTTTATTCCTAAATCCATACATTCAGTCTCCGCTCCAGAGAAGTCCATTGGACCTTATTTCAAGGATGCCAGGCACGCGTTCAGTAGTTTCATAGGATTCTCGTCGTGAATAACACGAGCGCCGGTATCGTTCGAAAATTTTGCCACAAGACGATCAGCTTCGTCGGCAACGCCGCCCGTGCCTGTCAGGCACCCGATAACCTTGCCCTCATCATGAGCAATGGTGAACTCGTTAAGCGAGCCCATCGCGCCTGCGATGAACAAGACAACGTCGCAAGATCGTACCAGCACAACATTGCGTCCTTTCAAACCAAAACCGGTACAGACGATCAAGTCACAAGCATCCAGCGGCAATTTATATTTTTGCACATGCTCGCGGCTGTCGCTGGCAGGGGAAATGCCCACATGGAAAGTTCCCGCATCGTGCGCAGCCTTTCCGACCAGGTAAACGATTCCTGTCGTAGCACCCGTCAAAAGTATCAAGTCGCGCGTTGCAATGGTCTGAGCCAAAGCGTTGGCTTTCTCCACCAGTGCGTTTTTTCCACTAGAGGGCGAAGTGTCGCCGGCCGAGCCCATTACTCCGATTTTGATTCTCATTTGGGTCTTTCCCTAAGCAGGCGACGGCCAGATTCGTTCGTAAGAGCTGGACGGCGCTGAGACCACCTTCTGATGCCAGCCAGACATCACAAAGAAACTGGGCTACTAGCTCGACACCTGCGCTCTTTCCGTTTCGTCGTGCCTCTCGAGATAAGCAATTTGTTTAATCGGCTCGCCTTTATCCTTGTCCCACCATCTTTGCGTAGCAAACCAGGCGATCCCGGGTAGCAGAAAAAAACCACCAATTCCGATCGCCACACCTCGGGGCGAAAGTCCAAAGCGATCAAGAAGCTCGCCCGTCGCATAGTTTGAAAGAGCCATCGTAAGTGTTAGTAAAGCCAGTTCAGCGGCGAATACTCGGCCGCGAAAACTGTCTTCGACTCCCCGCTGCAAAAGCACCGTGGAAAACACCCAAAGGATGCTTCCGCCAGTGTGTGCGAGTCCCAAAACGATGAGCGCTAAAACAAAACTCGTGGCGCTGCCGAAAGCGATGTAGAACGCGCCGCCAATCAAAAACGATATTCCGATTGACACCTGCATTCGTTTCTTGCCTTCGCCAGAAATTCGGCGGGCAACGATCGG
>JALYXE010000594.1 GCA_030947265.1 Acidobacteriota bacterium | reverse complement strand
CGTGTGTCGGTGCGCGACCAGCGGCTCGCCCACTTCCTGTCCGTAGCCGGTGACGACATTCACGATTCCTTTCGGCAATTCCTGAAAAGCGATCTCGGCGAGCAGCAGTGTGGATAGTGGCGTGTGTTCGGACGGCTTGATGATCACTGCATTACCCGCTGCGAGTGCCGGCGCAACTTTCCAGGACATCAGCAGCAGCGGATAGTTCCAGGGAACTATGCAGACCACCACGCCGTAAGGTTCCTTCATTACGAAGTTCATTTGATGGCGCTGCACTGGAGGGATCACGCGGCCGGATTCGTGGCGGCCAACTTCAGCGTAGTAATCAAAACAGGCGGCCACCCACTCAACCTCATCCATGTTTTCGATGAGTGGCTTGCCACCTTCTTCTGTCAGGAGTGTAGCGAGATCGCGCTGCTGCTGGCGCATCTTGCGCGCGACGCCATGCAGCAAGACGCACTTTTCAATGCCGGGCACGAAGCGCCAGTCGTCCTGCGCTTTCACAGCGGCCAGCACCGCTCGTTCGGCATCTGCGCTGCGCGCGCGTGGCACCTGGTCGATCTGTTCTTCAGTCGCCGGATTCTCGACGGCAAAGGTTTCGCCTGAGAGACTCCCGACAAACTCGCCATCGACGAACATTCTGCGCATCAGTGCTTACTCTCTTCCTTGAGAGATTCTTCAAACCGTTCGAGCGCCACATCGATCAAGTCGCGCGTGATTATCAACGGAGGCTCGATGCGAACGACTTCCGGCTTATTCAGCGTGTAAGCAATCAGCACGTTGCGATCGAACATTCGTTGCGCGAGCGACTCGCCGACTTTTGCATCTACAATTTCAACCCCGATCAGCAACCCGCGCCCGCGCACATCGCGAATTATCTCCGGAAAGCGCTCGTGCAATTGTTTCAAGCCGGCTCGAAAGTAATCGCCCATTTCCGCCGATCGCGCAACCAGGTTTTCTTCCTGAAGTGTCTGGATAGTCGCGGCGGCAGCCGTCGTCGCCATCGGATTCGCGCCGAAAGTTGACGTGTGATAGAAGGGATTCGGGTGGAATGAATCGAAAATTTCGTCGGTCGTGTGAAATGCCGCGCAGGGAATTACGCCACCGGAAATTGCCTTGCCTAAACTCATGACGTCGGGAACGACACCCCAGTGATTGCAACCGAACATTTCGCCAGTGCGTCCAAGGCCTGTCTGCACCTCATCGAGCAGCATCAACACACCGCGTTCAGTGCAAATTTGTCGCACGGCGGGAAGGTAATCATCAGGCGGAACAATCACGCCCCCTTCACCTTGAATCGGCTCAAGGATCACAGCGGCTGTTTTATCGTCGATAGCCTTTTCGATCGCTTCCGCATTGCCGTAGGGGACAAATGTGGCCTCGAGCAAAGGCAGGAATGGCTTTCTAAAGAGATCGCGTCCGGTTACCGACAGCGAGCCCAGCGTCTTGCCGTGAAAAGAATTAATGGTCGAGATA
Organism: Acidobacteriota bacterium; assembly: GCA_030947265.1. Taxonomy (GTDB): domain Bacteria; phylum Acidobacteriota; class Blastocatellia; order Pyrinomonadales; family Pyrinomonadaceae; genus PSRF01. The sequence continues at coordinate 5,689 of JALYXE010000594.1, read as the reverse complement.
AACTTGCTCTTGCCGGTGTAGAGACGTGCCAGTTTCAACGCGCCTTCTACTGATTCAGTTCCAGTCGAGCACCAAAAGGTCTTGCGCAAATCTCCGGGGGTGATTTCCGCCAGTCGCCGCGCGGCATCTGCCGATCGCGGATTGAGCATCCACTGGGAGTGCAGCGCAAGCCGGTCCATCTGTGCCTTGACCGCCGCAATCACTTTCGGATGGCGATGGCCCAATGCAAAGATTCCAAAGCCGCCCAGACAATCGATGAATTCACGACCGGAAACATCGCGCAGCAGGCAGCCCTCTCCGATCCATTCGACGACCGCACCCTCTACCGGCCTGGGCTCGGGCCAGCGGTTAAGATAGAGGTTGAAATCGTCTACAGTCTCGCTAACAATTTGCGATTTCTGCTCAGACGAGAGTGGGCCCGCGATATTCAAATCCATTAGCTGGTCAGCCTTTCTCCCGATTCTTCCTCCCGATCATGCCAACAAACTTGTAAGAGAGTCCGGGTGAATCTTCCAGGCGAAGAGACCGGCTAAGCCCCTGACAGTTCCGAAGATCGTCGGCAGCATTGCCAGGATGAAGAGCCAGCGCTTCTGTGTCAAAGCCGTCATCGCCAGGAGCGAGATTGCCAGCGCCAGCATGGCATCAGATAAATCAAACTGGTCATCGTGGTAATTGAGTCTCATCAGAAATAGACAGTGTTCCGCCATCTTTACAGGTACAATTTTAGCGGGTATCCTAAAACCACTTCAGACAGCCCGTAAATATACCACCCCGCGATTAGCGACGGCAGACCATTAAGTGCAAATGCCGGATTATATTCCCAGCCAACGATATTTGCGTGCGCAGGCAGAAGGCAGACATGGATTCCAAAAGTAACAAATTTCTACTCGTTCTTGCTGATGTTAGTGAGAAACGCAATCGGAGGCGATGACTCATCTTTCGCTTATGGTTAGGGTATCGAGAAAAGGAGGAAGAATTATGCGCTCTTTTAATCTGCTGGTGGCGTTATGCCTTGGGTTAACTGTCGCGGGCGTAAATCATCAGTTCAGTCACGGAATCACCATCTCACTCGGATCAACCTTAGGCAGGGCGTCATCTTTTACACTCACCGAAGCGGGTAACAAAACGACCTCTCAGCCCGCGACCACGCTGCGATACCAGATTGATGCGTCACAAAGCAAATTTATCGCTCACGGTATGGCTGGAGGTCTGCTTTGGTTCAAGGGTCATGATCATTTAGTCGCTGTACGCGAATTCACAGGTGAAGCTCAACTGACTCCCAATTCGATTACACCGGCTTCACTGGTGATCATCGCCAGGACCGAATCGATGGTCGAAACCAGCAGTGGATTCACCGAACCGCAAAAGCAAATCATCAACAAAGAGTTGCGAGAGATTGTTCTCCAGCCCGATCAATATCCCGAAATTGTTTTTAAGAGCACGAACGTCACCGGCAAGACAACCGGCAGCAATAAGTACGACTTGAAGATTACTGGCGATCTAACTCTGCACGGCGTAACGCGGCCAATCACAATTCCGACGAGCGTGACAGTCGCGGGTAACGATCTGCGAGCCCAGGGTGAATTCAGCATCGATCGTGCCGACTTCAAAGTCAAAGCTACCTCCGCGGTGCATGGCTTGGTCCGAGTCAGAGACAAAGTCAAGTTTACCTTCGATGTCCTTGGGCATCGGCGTTAATGGCGTAGGTTTCGGATTCGAATAAAGGAAAGCTCGAGGACGTCGGGTTGGTAACGATTTTACCGATTCAGTGAATGGAACGAGCGGTGAAGGGTTTTATGAGAGAAGAAAGAAAAGCAAACAAACGTGACGAAGGCGATGTGTGGAAAGGAATCGCGGCCGGCCTGGTGGGAGGACTAGTCGCGTCCTGGACCATGAACCAGTTTCAGGCAGCATGGACCAAAGCAGTAGAAGGCTTTGAAAAACCACACGGTGCGCAATCCATGAAGCCCAGCGAAGGACAAAATCCGCGGCAAGACCCAGAACAGCATCAAGAGAATCAAGATGACGCGACGGTCAAAGCCGCCAGGGCTATTTCGGAGGGCATCTTCGGTCATACGTTAGAAGAGCGCCAGAAGAGAGTAGCGGGCGTAGGAGCTAATGTTTATAGGTTTCTTCTGTAATCTGGCAGAATACGCAATGCCGCTCCCGCACTTCTGGGAACAGACGGTCGGTAGCGATCATGCGCCTGTCGCATTGCGCGCCGACTGGCAACGTCAATTGCAACGTTGTCACAATGAGCTGGGCTTCCGATACTTGCGCTTTCACGGTCTGCTCTCTGACGATCTGGGCACGCTGATTCGCCAGAAGAATAAACTCGTCTATTCGTTCTTCAACGCCGATCAAATTTGTGACTTTCTTCTGTCAATTGGCATGAAGCCTTTCGTGGAGTTGAGTTTCATGCCCAAGGCACTCTCCTCCGGCAACAAGACAGTTTTCAATTACGCCGCGAATGTCACACCGCCCAGAGACTTTAAGCAATGGGCGACTTTGATAAGCCGACTGGTTTCTCATTGGGTTGATCGCTACGGAGCGGCAGAAGTGCGCGAGTGGTTTTTCGAGGTCTGGAACGAGCCAAACCTAAAGTCCTTTTGGACGGGCACACAACGCGATTATTTCAGGCTCTATCGCTACACTGCCGAAGCCATTAAGCAGGTGGATGAGTCGCTGCGAGTTGGCGGCCCAGCTACGGCCAAGAGCGAATGGATTGAAGAGTTTGTGAATTTTTGCGAGAGGAACAAAGTACCAGCGGATTTCATCAGCACGCATCAATATCCGACTGATGCCCTGGGGACCGAGGACGATGACACTGAGGTCCAGCTATTCAAGAGCCAACGCGGACTTATGCGGGAAGTGGCCCAGGACACGCGTCGACGGGCACGCGGTCGGCCTGTTTACTACACTGAATGGAACTCTTCCTCTAATCCCAGAGACCCGCTCCACGACGAGTCATACGCCGCAGCTTTCGCCGTTTCAACGATACTGGAAGCCAGGTTTTTGGTTGAAGGCTATAGCTTCTGGACCTTCTCTGACATTTTCGAAGAGAATTACTTCCCATCGGTGCCTTTTCACGGCGGCTTTGGTTTACTCAATCTTCACGGGATTCCCAAACCAACCTATCGTGCATTTGAGGTCCTTCATGGCATAGGCACTGAGCAATTGCTGGTAGATGGTCTGCATGAAACTGTTGACTGCTTCGTGATACGAAAGAACTCGACTCTAACGGTGATGCTCACGAATCACACCACACCGGGCCATTCGATTGAGACCGAGCGCATTGAGGTGCGGCTGGCCAACGCGCTGGAGCCATATCAGGCGTGCGTCCAGCGAATTGATCAGGAACACGCGAATCCGAAACTCGTGTGGCAGGAAATGGGTCACCCCGAGTATCTGACCGCGAAAGATGTTGAGCAACTGGAAGAAGCGTCGCTTCTGGTGAAAGAACGACAGTCGTGGAGTTACAAAGACGGTGAAGTTTTTCTGAAAACAACTTTACCGCCTCATGCTGTCGCAGCCATAACTTTAGAGTTTGTGCCTGAGAGCAATTAGAACCTTCAACATGAAAGTACTGGAGCCGTCACTAACCGACGAAGATCTGGACCAACTTGAACGCGATACTTTCAAGTACTTTGCCAGCGAGATGAATCCGGAGAACGGACTCTTCCCGGACAGTACGCGCCAGGGAGCACCGAGCTCAATTGCTGTAGCAGGATTCGCGCTTACCGCGTATGCAGTTGGTGTCGAGCGAGGTTATATAACCCGCGCCGAGGCTGTAAAGCGTTCTTTGCTCAGTTTGCGCTTTTTCCACGACGGGCGTCAGGGAACTGGGCCTGACGCCATAGGCTATAAGGGTTTCTATTATCACTTCCTCGACATGAAAACGGGCAGGCGCGTCTGGAAGTCTGAGATTTCAACTATTGATACGACGTACGTTCTTGCCGGCGCACTCGCAGCCGCAATGTATTTCGACCGCGACACAAAAGAGGAACGCGAGATTCGCCAACTTGCAGAGACACTTTATGCGCGCGCCGACTGGCACTGGGCGCAGAATGGCGGTCTCACAGTCACGCACGGATGGAGACCTGAGACAGGATTTATCAAGTATCGTTGGACCGGATACAGCGAAGCGTTAATTCTATACGTGCTAGGCCTTGCGTCCACTACTTTCCCGCTTCCCGAGGAGAGTTACCGCGCATGGACCAGGACATACAAATGGAAGAATCTCTATGGCCATGAATTTCTCTACGCCGGACCGCTATTCATTCACCAACTATCCCACATGTGGATCGATTTTCGCGGTATTCAGGACGAGTATATGAGTGGCAAAGCAATTGATTACTTTGAGAACAGCCGCCGCGCGATCTATGCAGCAGTCATATGCCATACGTAATCCCAAACGGCTGCTGGGTTACGATGGTTATTGTTGGGGAATCACTGCCAGTGATGGTCCGGGGCCGGCGGTTCGGCGGATAAATGGTAGAACCCTGCGCTTTCACGATTATGTTGCGCGTGCCATTCCATACGGTCCTGACGACGGCACACTGGCTCCCTGGGCCGTCGCAGCCTCTTTACCGTTTGCTCCCGAAGTGGTCTTGCCATCGCTCAAACGCATAAACAAGAATTACCCGGAGATGACCAGCAAGTATGGATTCAAGTGCAGCTATAACCCAACGTTTACTTCAACCACTCGTAAACAGAAAGGGTGGGTTTCGCAAGGGTATTACGGCCTGGATCAGGGTCCGATTGTGATGATGATTGAAAACTACAGGTCGGGGCTGCTCTGGCGATTGATGAGGCGATGTCCCCAGATCCTTAATGGTTTGCGACGTGCGGGTTTTCAAGGTGGTTGGTTAGGAACAGCCAAGGGTAGTACCCGTCTGAACTAATCTCTGTGCGTCCTCTGTAATTTCTGTGCCTCTGTGGTGAATCTTACTAATTAATTGTTTACCACCGGGGCACAGAAAAACACGGAGGTTGCGCAGAGAAACTGAAATTAAGACACTAACAACCTGAGAGGTGACTTGAGTTGAGACCCGCCTTTGACACGCGGCGTTCAGGTAAAGTCAGCTCTTCGAATGAACCAATTCGTTGATTTGACTTCTCAGGGGCCCCGACTATAATCGACCTACTGTTGGAGTCTTCTTACGTCGCCCGAAGGGGCGAACTCGTGTGCACTACGCACCATACGTTACCGGCATTTCCCAGGGTTCTTCTCGCACACAGAGGCTTTAGTAACACGTTAAAACAACTCGCGTCTGTTTTATGGCGGGAGCGTCGTATTTGATCAGGGGGGTGCAGGCCTGTCTATGCGGGCAGACGGCCGCTGCGACCATCGGTCCGCCGACCATCGCGATGAAGGTCAATCCCGCTGGGCCTGACGAGATTGCAATAGACGAGTCCGGGTGGGAGCTAACCGCGTCCGGGAGGTTTTTACGGTGGAAATTCTGGCTAAGACGGATTTGGTCTTTGAAGCGTCGGGCGCGAAAAAGAGCAGCAGCTGATGAGCAAAGAATTCCATAAGAGCTGTCGCGACCGAAGAGCGTTGCGCACGATGGCTTCGCCGTTCTTCCTGGGCTCGGTCTTGCTTTGCTCGTGGATGATGGAGCGGAGCATCAGTTCCAGTTCCATCAATGAGAGTTCCGCCGCTCGTCCGGAACTCGTCCTGCAGATA
>JALYXE010000547.1 GCA_030947265.1 Acidobacteriota bacterium | reverse complement strand
GGTCACAACTTCGGAATTGGAACAAGCTAAGACGGAACTTGTGGCTCTTGCCAACAAAGAATTATCCAAAGCTGAGGGCGTGGCTAATATCTGGTTAGATGTGGATACTTATGGACTGCCGTCGATGGGCGAACAAATGCGCTCGTTGAGCTCAGCATCAACTGGCGATCTTCAGCGGGCGGCCGCGCGTCTTTTCCGCAACGGGACCTTTGCATCGGTAGTTGTGGGAAACTCCAATCTGGTGAAAGCGGAGATTGAGCGTTACGGAAAAGTGGAGCTCCTTGGAGACGTCACACCCAGGGTCGAAGTAAAGCCAGATCAGAAAGCGCCAAAACCTCAAACTAGATCCCCTTCTAATCCGGACTAATCACAAATCATTCGCAACCTGTCTGCAACCAAATCGTCCCCCATTTCCGGTTAACTGTGCCTGAAAAAGAAAGCACCAGGAAGGTTGAGCACTCGCGCCGTGTCCGCGAAATGTTCGCGACCATCGCCGCTCGATACGATCTTTTAAATCATCTGTTGTCTGGCAACATCGATAGCAGGTGGCGACGTTTAGTAGCGAAGAAGCTCTACGCAAGTCTCGCCGGTACTGGGCTTCGTGGGCTACGAATTCTGGATGTCGCCTGTGGCACCGGCGACTTATCGATCACGCTCTGCGAAGGTGGTGAGGCGCAGATTGTCGGCATCGACTTTTGCCGCCCGATGCTCGACATTGCAGTCTCGAAGGCGTCAAAACACGGCTTTCGCGTCCCCTTTATTGAGGCCGACGCGTTGGATCTTCCCTTCTGTGACCGCTCCTTTGACGGAGCGACCATCGCCTTTGGGCTGCGGAATCTAGCGAGTGTCGATGCAGGGTTCAGGGAACTCCTGAGAATACTGAAGCCCGGGGGCAGGGTTGCCGTTCTGGAATTTTCGAAGGCGAAGACACCGATCTTGCGTTCAGTTTTCAGAATCTATTTTACAAAGGTGCTGCCGGTGTTTGGCGGTTTGATAAGCGGGTCAAGAAGCGCGTACCAATATTTGCCGGAGTCGGTATTGCGGTTTCCGGGTCAGCAAGAACTCGCTTCCATCATGAAGGAAGCTGGATTTGAAGAAATTACTTTTATAAATCTGACCGGAGGTATTGCGGCGCTGCATCTCGGCACACGACCGCGCTGATTAAAAGGATTGGTTGCAAACGACTACGCTTGCAACCTTAAGAGCGCAGCCCGGAGGATTGCCTTCTGGGAACTCGCGGTTGTCGGGGCCGCGTGACTCAGTTCGCTAATCCTTTGGGCTACGTTCTTGTCTGCTACCGGAAAGCGCACGCCTCCGGACCACGTTGTGATATTATCCTCGCGAATTCCATCTCTTCTCTTTTTAGAGACACGCCAGAGTGCCTTCTGCTTTCAACCGTAAATTGTTAGGCGGGTTGCGGCGTTTCGCGATCTTTTTGTTGGTAGTGTGGACCGTAGTCTCCCTCGTAACACTCCTAATTGAGCTGGTTCCCGGTGATCCGGCGGTGGCAGTCTTAGGGGAGCAGGCAACGCCGGAACAGTTTGAGCAGTTTCGCGAGAAACACGGTCTTGATCGCCCACCCTTTTTCTTTTCCTTTCCCAAAGATTCTGCAGGCAAACGCCACTTTGAATGGCATGGCGCAAATAACAGATACACAGAATATTGGCTCGCGCTCCTTCACGGTGACATGGGTCGCTCTTTTCGCACTGATAGACCCGTAATCGAACTGATTCTGGAGCGATACCCGGCAACAATTCAGCTCGCGATAGCTGCCCTTCTGATCGCCATATTGATCGCCATCCCCCTGGGCGTAATCGCGGGAAAAAATCGTGGCACATGGATAGATAACGCGGCTTCGGTGATGGCCTTGATTGGCATCAGCTTGCCGGGGTTCGTCATCGGGCCAATGTTGGTCTATTTATTCGCTGTCAAACTTGGGTGGCTTGCCCCTTATGGCCGATCCGATTGGACTGATTTTATTCTTCCGTCTTTCACATTAGGCGCGGCGTTGTCGGCAATTCTAACGCGCATGGTTCGCTCCTCCGTCATTGAAGAGTTGGGAGAGGACTACGTGCGCACGGCGCGGGCCAAAGGGCTCAGCGAAACGAAAGTCGTTTATAAGCACGTCCTGAAAAACGGATTAATTCCCGTTGTTACGATTCTGGGTTTGCAGCTTGGTGTGTTACTTGCCGGAGCCATTATTACAGAAAAGATTTTCGGTTGGCCCGGTCTGGGCCTTCTGCTCGTAGAAGACGGCATTGGTAAACGGGATTACCGCGTCGTACAGGGATGCGTCCTCGTGATTAGCATGACTTACATCCTCGCTAACATGCTAACTGACATGATTTATAAATGGCTCGATCCGCGGATAAGAGTTTCGTAGGCGACGTCCTCTGCACTTCGCTCTCTGGACTTTAGTGTTCCTGGCAAGGTGAACCTAGAGGACGGGCGACCCGCAGGCTATCCTTTTATGAATCGGCTAACTATTATCGGTCTTAGCATTGTAACGGTCCTAGTCATCGTAGCAATTTGTGCGCCCTGGATCGCTACGCATGACGTCGGAGCCACAAATCTATCGCTACGTTATCTTCCCCCTTCTGCACAGTACTTCTTTGGTACCGACTCTACTGGACGCGACATTTTCTCGCGCGTAGTCTTTGGCGCGCGTATTTCTCTCAAGGTCGGCATTATCGTGGTGTCGGTTTCGGCGGTAATCGGCACGATGTTAGGAGCGCTAGCCGGATTTTACGGGGGTTGGCTCGATCGAATCATCTCCGGTTATGTGTTTAATGTCTTTCTGGCCTTCCCTGGTCTGCTTCTGGCTATCGCGATGGTGGCTTTCCTGGGCGCTGGCTTGAATAAGCTAATTTTCGCGCTATGCATTATTGGTTGGGTCGGATATGCGCGTTTGATAAGAGGTCAGGTTTTGAAAGTCCGTGAATATGACTTTGTCCAGGCAGCTAGGGCGCTTGGCGCGAATGATGCGCGTATTCTTCTTATTCACATATTGCCGAATGCGATTCAGCCACTGATTGTTCAGGCAAGCCTGGGAATGGCTGGCGCTGTTTTGTCTGAAGCTGCGTTATCGTTTTTGGGACTGGGCGTTCCTCCGCCCGCGCCCTCGTGGGGCGTGATGATTGAAGAAGCACGCGACCTATCCACTCTACAGGCAGCACCCCACGCACTGATTTTCCCAGGTATAGCCATAGCCCTTACCGTACTTGCCTTCAACTTCATCGGCGATGGCTTGCGCGAGTACCTAGATCCGCGACAACGCACGCGGTGAATTGATCAATATGGGATTTGTGCGAGCGTTGCCCGCCTTTCGCACCTATCGATCCAGTGCGACTGAACAATCAGAGGGGAAGGTGAGAAACTGTTAGCCGGTAATGCGAAGAATCATCAAAAGCTTGTTCCTGGCTTCCCTCGGCGTATTTATTGGGTTCATTGCCTACCAGGTGATCTTGTTTATTCGCACATCGCGCTTGCGCACTGAAAACCCGGTTACTACTTCGTTGATTGAGGCCCGTTCAAAAGAAGCTCAGGAACGAGGCCGGGAACTAAAGCGGCAGCAGTATTGGGTGACGCTCGACAGGATTTCGCCAAATCTGCAACGCGCCGTGTTAGCCGGCGAAGATACTAACTTTGCGACGCACAACGGCTTCGACTACAAAGCTATTCAGAAAGCATGGGACAACGGGTTCCTCGACGCAGCGAAAGAAGCAAAGAAGGAAGGTGAAAATGATGACTGGCTCCCCAGCCTTCCTGACTTCAAACGTGGCGCCTCCTCTATCTCGCAGCAGTTGGCAAAGAACCTTTATCTTTCCTCAGAACGGACTTTCTTTCGTAAGGGGCAGGAAGCGATTCTGACAGTCTTCCTTGAACGCAACTTAACTAAGCGTCGAATCCTCGAACTCTACTTAAACGTGATTGAATGGGGGGATGGGGTTTACGGAGCTGAAGCTGCGGCCCAGCATTACTTTCATAAACCAGCGCTCGCTCTCAGCGCGAATGAGGCGGCTTTTCTCTCCGCAATGATTCCCAACCCCCGGACAGTCTTTAATCCGCAAGTGAATCCCCGTCGAGTTGCCCGCCGACAAAGAATCATCCTACGCGGCATGCCCTACATTCGCTTACCTTGAGAGTGATTCTTGGTTTGAACAAAAAAAAGCCGCTTCCGAAGAAGCGGCCACCTTGCTTAAGCTTTGAGATTGGTTATAGAGCAAACTCGCGAGCTATTTGAAGTTCTGCCTTTCGTAGTTCAAACCGAGCGCGGCCTAAATTACCTCCAGGAGTTATCGCCAGGACAACAAAATATTCACGGCCCAGAAGACGCATCAGAACCACTGCACCCTCGAGTGAAATTACCAGTTCGCGAAGGTTTCCGAGTCCTGTGTCCTTCCCTGCTCGCTGCGCGCTTCTCACCAGCGAGGTAAACTCGGCCGCAGCCACATCTAGATTTGCTTCCTGACCAGCCTCTTTCAAACATCGCTCCACAGCAATTCCGTCGATGCCCATAATGAGCGCACCGAGGCTTCCCTCGGTGCGCTCAATAATCGCTTCAAGTGCTTCTTTGAACATCGCTACCCGCATTATGGGCGCTGGCCGCCGAGGGCGCTCGGACGCGCGCTGTTAGGCGCAGCATTGGGA
>JALYXE010000508.1 GCA_030947265.1 Acidobacteriota bacterium | reverse complement strand
CCACCGCCGATGGCGGCAATCGCGTGCCCAACTTCTGCAGTATTAACTCTTGTAACGAAACCAGAACGCGGCGATTCTACCTTAAACGATTCCTTCACTAAAGGAAGAAACTTTGCCGGTTCGTCGCAGACCCGGGGCTCTCCTCCCTGTGCTTCTACGTTTTGACGAAAACAGTCCAGCGCCGCTCCCGAGCTTAGAATCTGATGCAATCGCTCGCGAGCCGAGGATAACGAATCATCGACGTGGGAAAGCACAAGCATGTGGGCCGACAGTTCCACCGACAGATCTAACACTGGCTGCGCGCCTGCCTCCCCCTCGGCACGCAACAACTCAACGCACTCTTTCACCTCCAGCGAATTTCCCACTGCACGTCCCAGCGGTTGGTTCATGTCCGTTAGTAGCGCACGAGTGCGAATGCCACAAGCGTTGCCTGTTTTGACCAGGGCGTGCGCCAAAGATCTAGCCCGATCCTCGTCTCGCATAAACGCGCCAGAGCCTACCTTCACGTCGATGACCATGGCATCAAGCCCAGCGGCGCCCTTTTTTGAAATTATCGAGGCTACGATTAAAGGAATAGCCTCCACGGTGGCAGTAGCGTCGCGCAGCGCGTACATTTTTTTGTCGGCAGGGGCGAGCTCCGCTGTCTGTCCTGACATTGCGTAGCCAACCGTTTTTAGAACTTGCTGGAATTCCGTGGCGCTAAGATCCACACGATAGCCGGGAATCGATTCGAGCTTGTCAAGCGTGCCTCCTGTGTGACCCAGGCCACGCCCCGAGATCATCGGCACACAAACTCCGCAGGCAGCTACCATCGGCGCGATCAAGAGCGAGGTTTTGTCGCCCACTCCACCCGTGGAATGTTTATCAGCTTTTGGTTTTGCCACAGCCGACAAATCCAGAGTGTTTCCCGAGTGCAGCATTGCTTCGGTAAGGATTTCCTGCTCGGCATCGTTCATGCCATTCAAGTAGATGGCCATGAGTAGAGCGCTGATCTGATAGTCGGCGATCGTGCCGCGCGTCACGCCTTCGATGAAGAAGGTGATCTCCTCGCGCGAAAGCTGCTCGCCATCGCGTTTTCGGCGAATTACGTCCTGCGGTCTCAATCGTTACCCCTTAGCCTGTGTAACGCAAACTGTTAGTTAGATTATGTAACGCAACTGTTAGTTTGCGGACTGCTGTCTTACCACTCACTTGGGAGGTCGACGAATACAGAACCAGAAGCGGCAGCGACCGGGTGAGCCGAACACTATGCTCGACTGGTTATGTGCGATTCACCCCGTCGCTACCGCTCCGGGTTCTGTATTTACTTCCCATTCCGATGCAAACTAACAGTTTGCGTTACGATTCAAGAAGCACCACTGCCTGAGCGCAAACGGCAAGGCCCTGACCCACAGACTCAAGTCCCTCTCCCGTCTTGGCCTTCACGCTCACGCACGAAAGCTCCACGCCCAGAACGTCGGCTATGTTTTCTCGCATGGAGAGCACGTAAGGTCGCAGTTGTGGCGTTTCGAGCATAATCGTGGCGTCAACGTTTACTATTTGAAAGTTACGCTCATGTCCAAGCCACACGACGCGCGCAAGCAAGTGCAAGCTGTTCGAGTCTTTCCATTGTGGATCGCTGTCAGGAAAGTGAACTCCCAGGTCGCCTTCACAAAGAGCTCCCAGAATTGCGTCAGCGATTGCATGCAATAAAACGTCGGCATCAGAGTGGCCGTCCCCCCCTCGGTCGGCGGCAACGCGGACACCACCCAGCATAAGAGGCCGGCCTTCAACCAGCCGGTGTGTATCGTTGCCGATGCCAATCCTGAACATGATCAATCAGAGGTCAGAAATCAGTAGTCAGTAGTCAGTAGTCAGCTATGTCGCGTCGGGTCTCAAGCAACACGATTTTCCATTTACCATTTCTCATTTAATATTTTTCATTCAAGAGAGTCCTTGCAGCTAAATGAAAAATGAAAAATTTCAAATGAGAAATGGAAAATCTTCTTCCTCTTTCAGACCTTTCTTAAACGACGACTGACTACTGCCCTCGAACTTCCTTGAGCAACACCTCCGCAATCGCCAGATCTTCCTGTCGAGTGATCTTGATATTGCGCGCACTTCCCTCAACGGTGGCAATCTTTACACCAAGGCGTTCGACGAGTGAACTCTCATCTGTCAATTCCGGATCAGAAACGTCTGTCTGGTCGTAAGCGCGTCGAAGTAGTTTATAGCGAAAGCATTGTGGTGTCAGCGCATTGCGCAGCTCAGCCCGTTTAAGCGTTCTCACAATCACTCCATCCCTGACTTGTTTCATTGTATCGACAGGGGTTGAGACCAGGACTGCCGCACCTTCCAGCCTTGCCGCCTCGACTGTGCGATGAATCTCATCAGGCGTGACAAAGGGACGAACTCCATCGTGGACCGCAACGATTTCTGCCGTAACTTCTCGTACAGTTTCCAGGCCGCGCAGTACTGACTCAGCGCGTGTTGCTCCCCCGAGTACCACTCTTGTGAGCTTCCGCAGATCGTATTTGTTAGCAAAGGAAAGAAAACCAGCGGATTCCTGCGCAGGTATTACGACTATGATCTCTTGAATAACGTCACACTGCTCAAATGCCTTGAGCGTATGAATAATTATGGGAACGCCCGCTAGCTCGAGAAACTGTTTCGGCCTCTTGCCGGCCAACCGCGTGCCCTGCCCGGCGGCGGCAATGATCGCGACGTTCATAAAAGAGTGACGGGTACCAAGTAATAAGTGACAAGAATGACCAAAGCACCCTTGTCACTTGTCACTTGTCACTCGTCACTTGTTTTACGATTCCGTTATCGGTTCGGTATCGGTTATGCGCACCGGCACTGGCCCGTTTCGAACATCACGCGACGAGCGCCGGGTCGAGCCGTTGATGCGATGTTCGCCACTTGCCGTTCCATTCTCGGGCTCTTCCCAAAGACGTCCAAAGATCATCTTGCCCGCAGTTGTCTGAAGCACACTGGTGACCGCGATATCGGCATTCTTGCCAATAAGCCTGCGCGCGTTATCGACCACGACCATAGTGCCGTCGTCGAGATAGGCAACGCCCTGATTGTATTCTTTACCTTCCTTCAAAATGAACACGCGCATAGCTTCACCGGGAAGCACCACTGGCTTCAAAGCGTTTGCCAGTTCGTTTATGTTGAGGACGCTTACGCCGCGTAGCTGCGAAACCTTGTTCAGGTTGAAATCATTGGTAACGATCACCGCATCAAGTTGCTTCCCAAGCTCAATCAATTTCAGATCAACTTCGCGTACCGAGGGAAAATCAGTTTCGACAATCTGTATGTCCAGTGAGCTATTGTTTTGCAACCGGTTGAGCATATCGAGGCCACGCCGCCCGCGTTGGCGTTTGGATGAATCCGGAGAGTCGGCAACTTGTTGCAACTCGCGAAGAATGAATTGCGGAATGATTAGTGAGCCCGTGAGGAAGCCTGTTTCCGCAACGTCGGCGATACGTCCATCTATGATTACAGAGGTATCGAGAATCTTCAGATCCCGGCGGGAAGCTTTATCGGTAAGTATCCCACCCAAAGCCGATAATTCGAGATAGTCTCCCTTCGCAGCTCCGACCATCAGGCCTACGTAGGCCATAAAGAAGGTCAAGGCCAGAGTCAGAAAAGTTTTGACTTCAGGAGCCACGGCGGGCGACTCCTGCCGGCTAATCAAAGATCCAATGAGAAAAGCTCCGACTATTCCCATGATCGAGCCAACAGCGGCGCCGATCAGGGTTTTCAACGTTGCGCGCCTGATTCTTCGTTCGAAGAGAATAATGCAGATTGCGATAACGGCGCCCACGGCTGCCGAGATCCACGGATCGCCGCCGACAGGTTTGAGAACGTACCCAGAGGCGACGAGAATGCCAGTAAAAATTAACCGAATAATGACAATATCCGCATGCATGACGCGGGAATCTTATCACGCCCCTACTGTGCCCGTCACCAAAAACCTCCTGTGGGCAGTTAATTACAGAGAGAGATGGCTAGCCGCGTCGGGTATGATGGATGTCCGAAGCTCGTCGCGAAACGGGTTCGGATCAGGCCCTTGCAAAGGACTCCATCCGAACCCCTGGCTTTCACCGGTTGTCAGGATACAAGATCCTGGCACTGAAGCTACCGCTGTTGTCGTTGTAGTTATCGTCGTTGACCAGAAGGAACAGTCTTCCGTCCACCGGCGTAGTGAAGGTTAATTGGGCGCCAACAAAGAACGGCTGCGACGTTTGGCCATTGCTCGAAACAATGTAACCGATGAGCGCGCCCACACCCGCCGTGGGCACCGGATATGTTCCGGCGCCAAAGACTGCTCCTGTGCTGGGACGCCCGCCTTCAGGAGAAACAACTCCCGCGCGGGGGCCGGCCGTAACATTGCCCGTAGCGGAGATTGTGATTTGATCGCCAGAGCGCAGGTCAATACCCGTGTCCGCTCCCCGCGGTTGGTTACCCTGCACAGCAATGATCCTCTCCAAAGTTCGACCGCCGCGACGCGTATCCCTGTTGGGATGGTAAGGATCGTAATTGCCAGGCTGTCGGGAACGAATAGGAGCCGGGCCCGTTGCGTTTTCGTCAGGCACACCAAAGGGATCGTAGCTGTTGTCGTTAGAATTCCGATTGTCATCGGTTCTCGCCAGCGTAGTTAGATCGACCTCTTTGCGGATCCGAACGCTGAAGGCTCCGCGAGCGTCGGTATAAGAGCTGCGGTTAGCTG
>JALYXE010000417.1 GCA_030947265.1 Acidobacteriota bacterium | reverse complement strand
CCTTTGAACAATGCAAACGATGTCGGAGAGCGCACCGGCGTGAAGGGCGGCTTTGCTATTCCGATGCTTATTGAAAAAAAGGAGCCCCGCATTCCTGACTTTGAAGAAGTTAAAACGAAACTTGCTGAGGCGCTTAAAAAGCAGCGCGCAAAAGAGCAGTTGGATCAAAAGACGAGTGAGATTTCCTCGTCGTTGACCAACCCTGCTGAGATTAGGTCGGCCGGCGAGAAGACGGGATTTGATGTGGCCACAGAAGAGGGCTACAAGCTCGGCTCGACCCTGGGAAAAGCAGGAACCAGCCCCGCCCTGGATGAAGCGATTTACGCACTCAAGACGGGTGGCGTAACAAAGACACCTGTGAAAGTCGGTAACAACTGGGTTATTTTGGGAGTAACGAATCGGCACGAAGCCGACCTGGCCGAATTTGCAAAACAGAGAGAACAGTTAACGCAGACGATGCTTAGCGCGAAGCAAAATCAGCTTTTCGAGGATTACATTGCTGCAGTTCAGCAACGCATGAAACAGAACGGAAAAATAAAGGTCTACCAGGACGTGCTCGCGAGCATGGAAGAGGACGAACCTGAGGTGACGCCCCCACGGCTTCCGCAATTCCCACTTCCGACAAAATAGAAACGGACTTTCCCGCATGCAACAAGGCGTTCGTTTCACTGGGAAGCTTTACCGTCGACACAGAGCCCTCTCTTGTCGACACAGAGCCCTCTCTTCAAGTCGGGCTACTGCCCCGAATCCCACGGGTTAATATCCGCGCATTAGCGGAGCCACTTGCGACTGCGCGACGGTAGTTCGGATCTGAAGCTCATTCCCTTGATTTGTAATCTTTAAATTGCTTAAGGCGCTTCGCGCCAGTGTGCCCTTGGCGGCTGAAAGTCTATTAATGAACAATGCCCCAAACTGTTTTAAGCCTTCAACAGTGTCGCCGAGATTCTTTGCAGAATAAGAGTCAACGGTACGCGCCGTCACCATCAATTCGAGGTCTGTCGCGGTCATGCCCAGCGTGCCGTAGACCTGGCGCACCGCCGTCAGCTCACGCGCGACGCTGTCGTTACTAATTCTCAGGTTTCGCAGCAGCGCTTCGGAAACGTTTCCACCAAATCCCAGAATGGCATTGGGGTCGCGACTTGCCAGCGCAATCAACTCAGCACTCGGATGCTTGCGGGTTCTGTTCGCCTCAATTACGCCGCGCACGCTGTCAAGATCTCCCAACGCCAACGTGTTGCCGCCAAGAGTAGTGACGGCGAGATCCCGGGCTTTCAAATCCCATAGACCCAACAGCCTTATCTTCCGTTCCAGCGTAAAAACATAAATTGTTTTCCCCTGGTATTTCTGCTCGACGTATTTGCCATTTGCAGCCATCCGACCAGCGGCGACGATTGCAGCGGCGTTAAACGTTCCTCTCGCTATCGCTACCGTAGTGATTTTCGTTATGCCCTCCGTCGGATACGTATAACTCAGGCCCATGGCAATCTGATCAAACGATCGAGGATCGAGGCCAGTCTGCGCCTTGAACGTCGCTAACTCAGCATTGACTTCAGTCAGCTTCGCAGGATTCTCGGTAAGGAGCTTTGGCATTGCTTCGTCAAGCACGCGGGCTACGTTAATGAGCGCCACGGCATCCGACGGCGGAAGCAACGACAACAACGATGGAGCTGCGGCGGCGCCTGACGCGCGACGGCTTCTTTGTGCGAAGGTGCTATTTGAAACCGCTAAAAGAGTAGAGATACACGCCAGAGCAACAGCGATTGATTTGAGGAAATTAGTCTTCACGTGAGAACCCTTTCTTGATTAGGCCGATCAAAAGCCACCGAATGATTAATACACAATTGGGAGAGGTTGTTTTAGGTGAACACGACGCCGGCTCGGCGGACTCTTTCGATGCCATTCCTCCATCCCCAGGTTGGCTTATTTTGATTTCCTTCTCTCACATCTGGTCTCGGCACAAAAACTAGACATTCTACTCCGGATACGGCAAGTCACGCGTTCCACAACTCCCAGGTCTGCCGCGATCGATGAGGCCAGCGTCCCGCCAAAGCGGCCAATGGGCGTCCACAGATGCTGCAAGGTAGACGTTTCTCAATGCCACTTTGTTAGCGTGATATATGCGAATTTCATTGACTAAAAATAGTAGCACGCGGTAGAAGTAACGATGAAACAGACACCCAAAACCCCAACTCCGTTTGGTTAGCGCAAGATGTGCTGTCGCGCAAACGCAGGATCTCAAACGGGGGAAGACGCGTCACGCCGCTACTGATAGTTTGCGTTACATGTTCTGAAGTTACGACACTACCCTCAAAACCGCTTAAAAGCTCAATCCTCCGCTAGGCTTTCAGATTTTAAATTGCTCGCGAGATGGGCGAACGAGTTAACACACCGGATCGACTCCAAGCCGGAAGATTAAAGATCGCTGACCTGTTGGCAGCCCATGGGGAATGGTTTTGCACGGTTAGTGGCGGAGTTTCTCAAGCGCTTGGTAAAAGCGAACTGGATATCGCCGTGGCTCATGGACGGCTGATTTTGACTTGCTGGACTGAAAAGGGAAGTCGCTCATGGAAAATCTTTGCCTGGGAATGGACGGGCGAAAAGCTGACGCTGGAGGCCTCTGGCAGAATGGGCGCGGAGAGACCTTTAATCGAACTCGTGCCGCGGGCGTCGGCGAGTGCAATCGCGTTGACAGTGAAGGCAGCACGCCAACGCCGTTGCGATCAGTTGGGCCAGGTTGCTTGCTCCATTCAATTGGGTGCAAAACTTGAGCGTTCAGCGTTGAGCCCTGGAGCGCGTCGCGGACAGCCGGGCCGTTATGCGCGAATCTTGCTGCGACAAAGGCATCAGCGCATCGCGGTAACCGGCGATATCACTTCAAGTAAGCCGAGCGACGCAGACGCGTTTCTTTCATCGGCCCTGATCTGGTTTAAGCGAACCTCCGAACGCGCGCAGCCTCCTTACATTCAACAGCTTTGGTTGGTCATGGAAGGAGACCTAGTCAGGCCAACAATTCAAATGATCGTGTTATTGCGCCCGGGCCTTCGGGACGCCATTGCTGTTTACGAAGTCAACCAGCAGTTGACGGAGCTTAAGCGGGTTGATATTCCCACGCGAGAAGATCTGTGGACGAGGCGGCTCGCCCGGTTCCCACCGCTTCCTACAGTTGCGGCGAATGAAGTAACTAAACGGCTGACTGCGCTCGCTCCACGGGCGATTGATGTCGTCAATGCCCGGTATGGCGAAACACTTCGCTATTTTGGACTGCCGTTCGCGCGTGTCCGCAAGGTGATGGAAACCGAGCGAGTTTGGTTCGGCATTGAAGGGATGCGTCGGCGAATGCTGGAAGAGAAAACTGAAAACGAGTGGACAACTCTCCTGATCGATCTAATGGAACACCGATCGGCAAGCGCGTCGGATCACCACCACGCGCTTTATCGAAACGCAGCCGAAGCATGGCTGGAGTCTTTGCTACGCCGCGACATTACTCGGCTCGATCCCGGCTTGATCATTGCTCCTCTTCATGCCCAGTTCAGAACATCCCGAGGCGGCGCAGTTGGGGTTCGCCCCGTAGATCTGCTGGCTTTGCGCCGCGATGGCCGCCTCGCCGTAATCGAGTTGAAGGTTTCAGAGGCTCGCGAGCATGTGTTGCAGAGCGCCGATTACTGGCAACGAGTTGAAGCCCATCGTCGTCGCGGCCACATTTCCCGCGCCAAACTTTTCGGAAATCGAAGAATTCGAGACGAACCGCCGCTAATTTATCTAGTTGCGCCCACGCTTAGAGTTCACCCTGCCTTTAAAGCCCTGGCGCACTCGATCGCTCCTGACATCGAAATGTATCGCTTCGATATCAACGAAGACTGGCGCGCCGGTGTGCGCGTGATGCGGCGCATGCGCGTCAACTAGCGCGGGGTTTAATGTGCCGATAGCGGTTGCATCTGCATGCCGAATGCCTGCGGGTTCTCGCCGATGATGGCGGCGGCAAAAAAGCGCGGAACGTAAAAGACGTTCTCGGATTGAAATGTTTCGTCCAGCTTACTACGGTCGGCCGTGAGGGCGCAGATGCTACATCGCTTGTTTTGCTCGTTGATAAGAACTTTGAGGTCGCGTGCTGTCTTTTGCTCGCCACGATTGTACGCCAGCAGCGCCAGCGCTTCCTTCATCGGATCGTCTTTAAATTGGTCCAGGTTGTCGGTGATGTAGCGTGCCGCTGCGGCAGCAGACTTTCCTACGTCCAACAAATCTTGCGGCGAAAGGCCGAACCTCTCTCCAGTCTTCGGGAGAAATTGGAACATGCCGAGGGCCCCCACCGAATTTGGTGTCTGAATGTTTACGTATTCCGATTCAATCCAGGGGATATAAAGGCCGATGAGCGGAGACAGGTTGTGCGCCTTAAAGATAGTGATCAGCGTTGGGGCCTGAACCTTTCCTCGCTCTAAGATGAAGCGCGCATCACCTTTCCACAAACGATCGCCGCGGCCATTGGCTATGCGCCGGGCGTATTGATTAACCGACTGCTGAATGTCCTTCTCAAACGCGGGCGTGAATTCATACTCGCCTCCCGATATTTCGCGCGCGATGCGCCGCGCTTGCTCAGCGACAAACGCGGTTCGCTCGTCTTGTGTCAGTTGTTGGTAGACCTTATCGGAAGGTGTGGCCTGAGCGCTGATTTGGGGCGAGCTGATTATTAGAGAAAGTATCAGGGCTAAGACTAGTAGAAGCATCTTTAGGAGTTTCATTTTGTTGTTCCTCACTTAATTTGATTTGAAAATATACAGAGCATTCCCGCTTAGGGGAGTCACCAAGGCGCAGAAGCCTTCCATTAGTTAAGCGAGAAATCAAGGCGAAAGTGTTCATCAAGCGAGAAAAACTTTTTCCTGCGCGAGAAAGTTTCTCAATTCAATGTAGTCTGACTTGAGCACCACTTAGGTCACCACTGAAAGATGCTAGAATCTGCGACCGATGACGACGCTTTCGGCGGACAACCTAACAGGCCTTCTGATTGAATGGCGTCAGGGTGACAAAGCGGCCCTTGAGACGCTGACTCCTTTGGTCATCGACGAGTTGCGACGCATAGCACATCGTTATATGCAGAGTGAACGCGAGGGCCACACGTTGCAAACTACAGCCCTCGTCAATGAAGCGTATTTGCGGTTAGCGGATAAGCAAAAGATCGAATGGCAGAATCGGGCGCACTTTTTCGCCGTGACCGCGCACGTGATGCGCCACATCTTGATTGATCACGCCCGTCGGCGACACTACGCAAAACGCGGTGGCGAAGCGCGGCAAGTCCCAATGGAAGAAACTGCCCTGATGTCACAGCCGCGCGCGGCGGAGCTGGTGGCCCTTGATGAAGCTTTGAATGAGTTGGCGAAACTCGATCCGCGGAAGAGTCGAGT
>JALYXE010000435.1 GCA_030947265.1 Acidobacteriota bacterium | reverse complement strand
CGCAATGGCGGCTGCCAGTCGGCCCACGACGGCAGCCTTTTCAACCTGATGAAGCTGAGACTCCAGTTGGCGCGCGCCCCCCAGCTTCGCGGTCATATCGTTGAATGCGGCAGAGAGCGCACCCATTTCATCGTGGCGATCTGTCGGAACTCTGACGTCAAAATCGCCAGTCGCAACACGGCGCGCCGCCACAGACAAGTTTTTAATTGGCCGAGTAAACCGCCAGACAAAAAGGCCTGTGACGAGTGTGGTGGTGAGCAACAACAGAAGCGTGTAAAGAGCAGAGCGAGACGTTTGTCGTTCGAGAATGTTCGTAAGCGTGTTTGCTGACTCGAGCACTACGATGATGTACCACCGGCCCTCAGTCGTCTCTACGGGGAAGTAAAATGCGCCCGGCTCGCCTGGCTTCGAAAGTGCCGAGCCCTTAAGCCAGGGGGGCAGGTTCTCATTAAGATCGTCCAACTCCACTGCTGCGCGAAGCCGCGGAAGAGGAACATCATTAAGATGAACGTAGGTTCTTGTTTTATCTTCGTTCTCCCGGGGAGAGTAATCGGCGATAAGGCTGTCCCGAATTAAGCCTTCGCTGTCTACCACCAGGACATTCTTCACGCGTCCTGTTGTCTCATCTATAAGAGGTTCGCGTACATCGGTTCGCATCTGATCCATGTATTTTCTACTATTGAGGCTACTAACTCCGAGTGCAACGCCTGCCATGATGGCTTGCTCCTGCTCTACGAGCATGTGGGCGTTCCGCCGAACTGAACGCAGGTTCACGTAGTACTGGACACCCAGAGTTAGACCCAGAAGCACAACCAGCAGAAGCACTAGTCGTGCACGAAAACTGCTAATGAGTTTTGGAGTCCTCATAATAATTAGACGCCTAGAACCTTTGGAAAATAGTCTCCATTAAGCATTTCCTTTCCTAAACGCCCTTAAGGTGAGACTTTTTGTCACGAGTTATGTACAAAACATTACTTTTGTGTTGCCGCTCCCAGTTTCAGATGTTATAGTCGCAATGGTCTCGAATCAATGTCCCCAGGGACCGCCAATTCAGGGAATTCTCCCGCCTAAGTAACAGGACCGAAGGTCCACAACAAAACCAGGAGTTTAGGAGAGGATTTTTGAGACTCTTAAGGCTGGCAAAATTAGCTCTTGCATACGAGAACCGGAACTCGCGGGCCGGTGCAATTGCGTTACGCGGCGCGGAATTTTCGGCGGCTCACTGCCGTGAGCAGAATCTATCCCGTAGGAAAGGTAAAAAAAACCTGATGACTTTGATGAACGACCATTCCCGGACTCTCCGTTTTGCACTCATCCTGTTCATTCTTCTGCTTCTGCCTATTCAAACTGCCGTTCTCGGAAAGAAACGTCACGAAAACAATTCCCGGCGCGGAGCCGCACGCGCTGAAAAAGGAAAAAAACTATCATCAAGGGAACGTCGTGCTGCCCGCCGCGGTGATCGTCTTACGGCCAGGGATTCTCGGCGGGGTGGAAAATCCCGCGTGTCACGAAGAGAGCTTCGGCACGATCGGAAACAAAGCGCCAGGGAAGAGGCTGCTTCGCTGAAGGCGCTCGAGCGTAAGTTACGCCGACCAATGAGTCGGCGCGAACGCGCTACTGAGTTGCGCCGAATAGCGGCCCAGCGCCGACGAGAGATTTTGGAAGCGCGTCGCCGAGCGGAAGCCGCACGCCTCGCTGCGATTGCTCGCCAGCGTGCGATTGACCAGGCTCTGCGCAACGAAGTTCAAGGGATGATCGCCAGAGACAACACGACCGGTGAAGACGCTCAAGTGCGTCGTGTGGCGGTAAACGCCCTGGGCAATCACGCCGGTACAGTTGTAGTAATGGATCCGATGACCGGGAAAGTTTATTCGATCGTCAATCAGGAGTGGGCGCTGCGAAGAGGCTTCAAACCGTGCTCAACGATCAAGCTCGTCACTGGCGTAGCCGGCCTTGCTGAAAATGTGATTCCGCCAACGGAGTCGACGTCAGTATCTAATCACTCTCGCATGGACCTTACTTCAGCTCTTGCTCACTCGGACAACCCCTATTTCGAGCGTGTCGGTACTGGGCTCGGCTTCGATAGGATGATCCATTACGCCCGAGAGCTGGGCTTGGGAGAAAAGACTGGAGCGAACGTTCCTTTCGAATACCCGGGACGCCTACCCGAGTTGAAACCTGGGTTTGCTCTCCATCGGATGTTTTCCTACGCAGATGGGTTTGAGGTTACGGCCGTGCAATTGGGGAGTCTTGTGTCCGCGATGGCCA
The DNA here is from genome assembly GCA_030947265.1 of Acidobacteriota bacterium. Classification (GTDB taxonomy): domain Bacteria; phylum Acidobacteriota; class Blastocatellia; order Pyrinomonadales; family Pyrinomonadaceae; genus PSRF01. Next base: position 897 of record JALYXE010000435.1, on the reverse strand, counting down.
ACGGCGGGAAATTACTTGTTCCGCAGGTTGCCCGGACTTCAGAAGAGTCTAAATTCAAACCGAAGCTCCGCCGCAAGTTGGACATCGACGCTAACGTATTGGAAAGGATGGTGCCCGGCATGATCGGGTCGGTTAATTACGGCTCTGGACGGAGGGCCTACGATCCTTCGCAAACGGTGGCGGGAAAAACAGGAACCTGCAACGGAGGAGAGGGTAGCTGGGTGGGTTTATTTACCTCTTATGCACCGCTCGCCAATCCCAGGCTTGCAGTAGTTGTGATTACGCGCGGCACCGATGCCCATCGTCATCTACCTGCCGCAGTAGCCGGACAGATTTACCGCGACTTGAGCCAACGCTTCGGCACTCCGAGAAACCTCCAGATTGCTTCTACCCCCGATGACGAGGAAAAGGAAATCGCCACCGCAGAGGACGGAGCAATGGGTGACACTCAGAATGCCGCGAGCGCCATCGGTAAAATCAATTCACCCAGGGCAACAGTAGTTTTACCCACGCATAAGCTCGTACCAGACTCGTCACCGGACACGGTCAAACGAGTGATCATGCCGATCCAGCCTCGTAGTAATAGTCAAGTTCAGCAAGCTGGTGCTCAGAAATCAACGCCCGCGAAGAGTTCCCGTAACGCTCCCATCCAGTCGGAAGTTAGACCGCGGAGAACCCAGCAATTGCAGCCGTAAATGCAAGGGACTTGCAATCCCAGGAAAACCAATCTGCGCCGGAGACTCGTAAACTAGACGAGACCGGCGCAGAGGCTTTTTAGGGAAGAGTTTTCTTTACCTTGCGGTGTTTGTAGCCTTGACAGGCCTGTCAAAGTTGCAGGAATATTGCGGGCGTTACTTTTGGCTGGAATTGGCTCTGACCTGTGGTGGCTCCCCTTAA
>JALYXE010000363.1 GCA_030947265.1 Acidobacteriota bacterium | reverse complement strand
ACCTGAGGGTGATCACTACTAATCAGCGTGCCGTCTGGAAAGCGGATGTCCACCTGAGGAATTGAGCGGACTCCGGGTTCTTCTCGATATCGGGCGGCGCATTGCATTAAAAGCGGAATTCGTTTTCCGTTGGTTATCTCCCTCGCTACTTCATCACGCAAAGCCCAACCACGATCGCCCGGAATTCCCAGGGTCTGGACAGAACATTCGCTGAGCTTCTCGCCCGCCATCGACTTCACCGGGTATCGCCAGATTTGTTGAACTATTCCGATGAGCATCTATTCCTTAATCGTAATGGTTGCTATCCGCCTTTGCTGCAGTACTGCATTCAGCGCAGGCAGATCATTTGTTTTCAACACGACCCACTTTGCCAGTTGCTCATCGAGCAATTGGCGGTAAGTGGTTACGGCGTCCGTTGATGGCGTTGTGGGGGCGGAATCGGCACCGTCAACTGAAGGAAGCAGGAAAGCAAATGCTCCATTTAATGACGCGATAGACACGATGCCCACTGGTGGATACTGCTGTTCCACGGCGACCAATTCTCCTATGCGGGTGTCCATAGTACTTATGGCGTCAAGCACCGGTTCGGCACTCATATCGGAGGCGAGTTTCGTCTGTAATTCTTTGAGCTGACGGCGTAGATCTCGAATTTGCTGCACCGCCGCGTAGCTTCGATTCATTCCCTCGATGATCTTCATCTCCAACTCGAGCTGTTGACTGAGCGCGATCGTCGCAACGTCAACGCGCGGATCCATTTTGACCTCCAGAGGCGCCGTGTAGTTGCGACCAGCGACAGTCAGTTTCACCTGGTAAGTGCCGGGTAAAACCAGTGGTCCTTCGGGGACCATAATCGCGTCTTCGCCATAAGCAGCCGCAATGCTGTATCCGTAGCGAAACGATTGCGGACGTTCGTAACGCAGATCCCAGACGAAACGATTTAACCCGATCTTCTTCGATAATGGTGCCGGTGGATTAAACCAATAGGTAGGGAACGACTGTGCATCATCAATCTTTCGCTGTTCGTCGTTGCTGGAATACCTTCTGACCAACTTGCTGGCACTATCCAAAATCTCCAGGGTCACTTCTCCAGGCGGCACAGATCTCAGGCTGTAGTCAATAATCGCTCCCGCCGGCGGGTTTTTTCCTGCCGGCGTCTCGGGGGGTAAAGGCGTATCGTGAGCTTCGTTTTTTCGAATTCGAATTGCTGTAGCGGGGCGAAACAAATGCACCTCCGCACGCGCAATCTGTGAATTCAATTCCCGCAGAGGCGAGAGGTCATCGAGTATCCAGAAAGAACGTCCGTGTGTGGCAACCACCAGATCGTTACCTTTGATCACAAGATCGCGTATCGGCGTCACTGGAAGATTAAGTTGCAAGGGCTCCCAGAATTCGCCATCGTCAAAAGAAACGTAAACACCCGTTTCAGTACCGGCAAATAGCAAACCTTTGCGAATAGGGTCTTCCCTGACGGCGTGTACGTAAGCAGTCTCGGGAATTCCGTTTGTAATCCTGGTCCATGTATTTCCAAAGTCGTGTGTGCGGTAAATGTATGGCCTGACGTCATCCATTTGATGCCGGTCGATTGACGCGTAGGCTGTTGCGACATCGTGAGCAGAGGCGTCGATGAGACTGAGCATGCTCCAGGGTGCTAAGCCGGGCGGTGATACTTCGTTCCACGTCTTGCCGTCATCTCGCGTCAATTGCACTAAGCCATTGTCAGTGCCCACCCAGATTATGCCGCCCGCAATCGGCGACGGCGCAATTGTGTAAATAACGCCAAGCGCATCTTCCTCTTTTTCTCCACTGCGTAATGTGAGATCGGGGCTAATAATTCTCCAGCTCTTGCCGCCGTCAGCGGTTTTAAAAAGAAACTGCGACGCTTGATAGAGTGCGTGGGGCCCTTGAACGGAAAAGGCAATCGGCGCGGTCCATGGATAACGATGCCGGACTTTCATTCCCACTATGGCGGGTGTGGGCGATACATCTTCCACTTGCCCGGTCTTCGTATCAAAACGGTAGAGCTCTCCTCCAGTGCTTCCTCCGTAAACAATCTGAGCATTCACGGGATCAGGTAGAATGTAGCCACTCTCACCCGCGCCGATCGGATGCCAATCACGAAATGTTATCTGTCCGTAGTCGCTGCGGCTGACCACCGCCGCGGTTCCGCTATCTTGTTGTGCGCCATAGACCCAGTACGGGAATTGATTGTCGACTGCCACGTGATAGAACTGCGCGGTTGGTTGGTTGTACCAGCTGCTCCACGTTTTGCCGCCATTGACGGTGATAATCGTCCCCTGATCGACACCCGAAATCATTCGTCCGGAATCTTCAGGGTCGATCCAGAGCGAATGATAGTCGTCGCCCCCGGGTGCGCCTTTCATTGCTTTGAAGGTCTTGCCGGCATCGGAGGAACGGTAGAGAGAGACGTTTGAAACATAGACAACGTCAGGGTTCTTTGGATCGCTTCTCACTTCGCCGAAATACCAACCGCGACTAAGGATTCGCGGTTCCGTGCTAACAAGGCCCCAATTGTCGCCGCTGTCATCGGAGCGATAAAGGCCACTGGACTTTCCGGCATCGATCAATGCATAGATCCGTTTACCAGCTTGACGTGCTACGACATCTACCCCGATGCGGCCGAGTTGGGTTGTTGGCAAACCATTACCAGCCAGCGCTTTCCAAGTAACGCCACCATCACTCGATTTGTAGAGGCCACCACCGGGACCGGTGATAGGTGCGTAAGTGCTAAACGCAGGGCGGTGCACGTTCCAGAGCGATGCGTAAACAATGAGTGAATTATCGGGATCGGAGGCGAGATCAATCGCGCCCGTGTTTTCGTCTTTGTAGAGAACCTTCGTCCAACTTTTTCCGCCGTCGTTAGTACGAAAGACACCGCGGTTTTGATTTGGACCATAGCCGTGACCGAGGGCCGCGACGAGCACGATATCGGGGTCCTTTGGGTCAACCAAAATGCGACCAATCTGGCGCGTGTCGCCTAAGCCCAGGTATGACCAGTTCAGACCTGCATCCATAGACTTGTAGACACCGGCGCCGAAGGAGATGTCGGAACGCATGTCAGCTTCGCCTGTGCCTACGTAGATCACATTCGGCTTCGATTCAGAAACGGCGAGCGCGCCAATGGAAGCGATCGGTTGACGATCAAAGATTGGCAGCCAGGTGCCTCCAGCATCCGTAGTTTTCCAAACTCCACCCCCCACCGCACCAAAGTAAAATGTTTCCGGCTCGCCGCGCACTCCTGATACCGCCAGCACGCGCCCACCACGATGAGGGCCAATGCAGCGCCATTGCATCGCTGAGTAAAAGTTTTCAGGTATGGGAGGCGCAGTGTTTGTTTGTGCCGAGGCAAAAGAAGAGAAGAGCAGGATGGATATTAATGGGAAACAGAAGCGGGCGACGCGAGAGAGCATAGTTAGTTCCTCTCATCGAAGATTTGAAATATTTAGCGAACCGAAAAAAAGCGTACGTAAGAACATCAGTCTTTCAACCATCCCTGCTAAACAGCCGCGCATCTAAACAGCGGCGCTTCGTTTAGAAAGCGGACTTGTCCGCCTGCGGGGC
>JALYXE010000318.1 GCA_030947265.1 Acidobacteriota bacterium | reverse complement strand
CGTCACTGCGACCGTTTTGACGACATCCGGCACGCGGTCTAGATGGGCGATGATTTGATAGTTGCCCGCCGGAATATTCCTAATCTCGAACGCACCTCTTTCATTCGTCAAGACTGATTTCCTCAGCTCGGCGATTGTCACGACAGCGTTCCGCACCGCCATTCCGGAAGGCTCGATCCTGACAACTCCGCGGATCATTCGGGTCTCCGAAGAGCTTTGAGCAAACGTGGCTAAAGATAAGAGAACAGTAATTGAGATTGCCAAGAAAACAGTTTGCAGTCGCATTTCAGCTAATCCCGCACTGTTGTGAAATTGAAACTCATTTTCAAATAGGTTGGGGATGGTACGCCCGCAGACTTGTCCTGTCAAGGAGGGAATTGAGCCCCAGGGGGAAACTAAGCCGCTCCGCGGCAAGGAGTTCGAATGGACTCCTGGTCTACATTTTGATTCTACTCATGCAAAACGATGTCTCGAGCGGGAGGGAAACTGCCTAACCCGCAGACGCGGCCTCGCGGATGTTCGACACACCGACGCCGGGAATCCAATCTACGTGGAAATGATGTGGAGAAGGCAAGGTGGGAAAAGTCGCTTCGCCACGCTGCTGACAGATGCAAAAGAAACCAACTTCACTACCACGCAATGCCATAGTCTTCTCCGTGATTGCTTGACCCGCCCCACATTGTGCCGTGGGCACGGTCGAACAGAATGGCGTTGATGGGACCTGACGTACGCTCCTCGAAAGTTAGTTCGTAACCCATTCGGCGCAGCTCAGAGCGCACCCACGGAGGCACCGACTCCGCGAGGAGAATGCGGCCGGGTCTCGACTCGTGCTCGCCGAACGAGCTGCGCATCTGGAAGCTATTGATGTTCGCCGCCTCAGTGGCCGCTTGAACTGTCATCCCAAACTCAACGACATTTAAGAAAAACTGCAGCAGATTCTGATCCTGACTATCGCCACCCTGCACGGCGAACGCGAGGAATGGCTTTCCGTCTTTTAAGGCCAGAGTCGGCGTGAGCGTAACGCGTGGCCGCTTGCCGGGCTCGATCACGTTGAACGGCCCTTCTGCCGCGGCGGTCACGAAGCTCTGTGCTCGTTGGCTCAAGCCGATTCCTGTGCGTCCGGCAATAACTGCAGGCACCCAGCCGCCGCTGGGTGTCACAGAGACAACCCAACCCTCTTCGTCTGCTGCCTCAACCGAAGTTGTACCGGCGTAAAAAGCTCGATTGTAGTCCTGGTCCGACCCTGGAGGTATGGGGTTTAGACTAACAGGACGAACCGTGTCCTGAGTAGCACCGGGTGTCACCGTTGGAGGAGCGGTCGGTCGAGTATTCCATTTCTCGAGCAGAGCACCATAAGGATTGGTCTGCCCCTGGAATGGATAGGGATCGCCGGGATCAACGAATCGATCGTTGTGTGCCCAATCGATCTTCGCGGCGCGCTGCTTTGCGTAGTCTTTCGATAGCAAGCCACGAATTGGCTCTTCAGGCGGGAAGTAAGGGTCGCCATAGTAAAAGTCTCGGTCCGCAAACGCAAGGTTCATGGTTTGATACAGCGCGTGGATATAGCGCGAGCTGTTATAGCCCATTGCTTTGAGATCGAAATTTTCCAGGATGTTAAGCGACTGGAGCATAGCCGGGCCTTGCGTCCAGTGTGAAAGCTTATAGACCTCAATGCTTTTATAATTTGTCGTGAGCGGCTCTTCTATCCGCACCTTCCAGTTGGCAAGATCCTGGGCGGTGATGAGTCCGCCTTCCTCCTTCACTCCCCGCGCGATCTCTTGCGCGATATCACCCTTATAAAACCTGTCATATGCAGCGTAGATCGCGTCCTTCCGGTCTTTGCCCGCGGCCAGCGCTTGTTCTTCGGTCTCGACTAATTTGCGGAGCGTGGCCGCGAGGTCCGGTTGGCGGAAGACTTCGCCAGGCTCCGGCCCTTCGTGCTTCTGGCCCAGGCGAGGCAGCATCAACTCGCGCGAGTAGCGCCACTGCTTGATCCACTTCTTCTCGCTTTCGATTGTGTTCACAAGTTGCGCCTCAATTGGATAACCGTCAGCCATCTGAATCGAGGGCCCAAGCACGTCTTTCAGGCTGAGCTTGCCGTACTCGGCAAGCATGACCAGGATGCCTCCCGGTGTGCCGGGCGTTATGGCTGCCAGGGGGCCGTACTCCGGTGGGTGCTTCATGCCTTTGGACCGGTAGAAGTTGGCGGTGGCGCCCGACGGGGCCACGCCAAGGGCGTCGATACCGACGACTTTCCCGGTGTGCGGGTTATAGATGAGTGCCTGCGTTTCGCCACCCCACGAGAGTGTGTCCCACATCGTCGAGGTGGCGGCGATCATAGCGCAGGCGGCGTCCACGGCGTTGCCGCCTTTCTGAAAAATCATCGCGCCGGCCGTTGCCCCGAGCGGCTTACCCGTGATGGCCATCCAATGTTTGCCGTGAAGGGCTGGCTTCTGAGTTCGCTGTGCACTAAGTTGCACCGGAAACGCGACAAAGATCATCGCGCAGAGGGAAAGGCTGAGAAGCCATTTTGTTTTCTTAAAGAGCATCTTTTTCTTCCTGTCGGGTAAATTAGTACTTTGCTTTTCAGAGACTAAGCAGAAGGGCAACCAGTTAAGATTTCTTTGGAGCGCGTCTATTCTACTTCGGTGAGCGCGGAGTTGCCTACTTTACAAGTTAATCGTGCAAGAATATTCTATGGGCCATCCAGGAAGCGATTATTCCCCTCAAGCGTGCCTCCAGGACCGCATGATTCGCGCGAGAGCATTTGGCCTTTTCCGTTAAGGCGAGCAATTGTCCCTCACTAACCTTAGGATTCGTAAAAAGGCTAGCTGAAGTTCACCTTTGATGTCGTGCAATACTTACTAGCTCTCGGACGAGAAGCTTGAATAACAAAGCAATGAAGAGTCCCACGATTATCGCCGTCAGTGGTTTTTCATCAGAAGTTGGGAAGACGACGCTGATGTGCGATCTCCTGCGCGCTTTTCCCGGATGGGAAGCAATAAAAGTGACGCGCGGTCATTACCGATCATGCGGCAAGGATCCGAATGCCTGTTGTGTTAGCGATCTGTTGAGTGACGAACCGGTCATTCACTCGGGTCGCGAACAGAATTACGTGTCCGGCAAAGATACTGGTCGCTATTGGGACGCTGGCGCTTCAAATGTTCACTGGGTGATCGTAACGGATGAGCAGGTCGAACAGGGAATCAACCAGGCTGTCGGGCGCGTTACGGCGACCGGAGTATTTATCGAAGGCAACAGCATTCTCGATTTCATTAAGGCTGACTTTGTATTGATGGTTTCCAGGGCCAGCGGTGGAAAGATCAAAAGCTCGGCGCGCCGTGCGCTTTCCCATTCTTCCGCTATTTATCTCTCCAATATCACCGAAGAAGGAAGCGATGAGCGGAGCAAGTTTGCTCTCTGGCGAAAAGAGTCCGGCCT
>JALYXE010000312.1 GCA_030947265.1 Acidobacteriota bacterium | reverse complement strand
CCAGCGTATATGGCACGCGTGGACCATACCTTCAACCAAAACAATAGCGTCTTTGCGCGCTATCTCTATTCCAAATACAACACTCTTCAGGGTGATCCCTTAAACGGGAGGCCGCAGGTTTTTCCAGGATTTCCGCCGCAGGGCGAGGTCTTCCGTACGACCAGCAATCTGGCTCTTAGTTACCGTCGTGTCTTTTCACCACGCATCATCAATGAGTTGACCGCCGGCTATGCTCGTTTTGTCTTCCTGTTCACCCAGGGCGAGGCCAACCCCGCCTTTCCGGATGTTCCGCCTTTTGACTTCAGGGGAATCACCGAACCATATATCAATACCCCCCGAACATTCCGCGCGATCACCTCGCCGCAGGTTCTGGATAATTTAAGCATTGTGAGAGGCGCACACGTGTTCCGCACCGGTCTGAACTTTCGCTTTTATCGCCATGTGGATCAACGCGGCCAGCCTGGCGGAATTAACGTGACGCCTGCGATTACATTCAACTCGTCAGACCGCGCCGTGACGTTCGCTTCAACCGCGGGTACGTCAGGAACGACGGGCTTACCTATCCTCGTCACACCCCCGGGCATCAATAGCACAGACCGCACACGCCTTCTCAACACGGTCAACAATCTCCTCGGCATCCCTGCGATCATCTCACAGACCTTTATCAGCAATCTCTCGCAGGATGTCTTCCTGCCCTTCAAGGTAGGAAATAAGGTGAGCCTCTTTGGTGAGAAGCATATCGTCGATCAGTATAACTTTTACATTCAGGATGAGTGGAGGATGCGCCCAAATCTGACGGTGAACTACGGCGCACGCTGGGAAATTAATCTGGCACCCTCAACTTCCGGCGGCAACGTTTACGTTGCCAGCACGCCAATTGCGGGAACGCCAGGTCCGGCCAATCCCGTAATTAATGCCCCGGGTGCGGTGGCTTTTGTTAAAGCTAATAAGTGGTACAACCGAAATAATCTTGGCGCCATTGGGCCTCGCATCGGTCTCGCTTATAGCCCTGAATGGAAGACCGGCTTTCTTCATCGCGTCTTCGGGGAAAACGGGAAGAGTGTCATTCGTCTCGGATACGGCATCGCATTTGATCCGATTTCCTCCTTTCAGGTGACAGCTGCTGCCGGAAGAGTGCCGGGACTGGTGACGACTTGTTCTTTGACGGTCGGCGGAACACCGACAAAGGGTTGCGCCAATGCGCCGAACGTCAGGCTCGGTGCCGGTTTCCCGGTTGAGCTTACTGCGCCCACCGTGAATCCTTCATCGTTCCTGACGCCGCCGCTTCTTTTGAAGAACGTTGCGCCGCCAATTACAGTGTTTGCGCCCGACATGAAGATGCCGACGGTGCACGAGTGGAACTTGAGCTTTCAGCGAGAATTGCCTGGCGGTTTCGTTGCTCAGGCCGCTTACATCGGTAGGCGCGGTCTCCGCCTCTTCATGGCTTATAATATCAATCAGATCAACGCAGACCCGCTCATTCCCTCCTTCTTGCTATTGCGGCAAAATGTCAGGAACGGGTGCAACCCCAATGGTGTGGGCGCACTCGATGCTACCGTAGCTCCCTGTGTCAATCCGATACCGGCCTCGCAGATTCCGCTGTTGGCTGCCAACACTCCCGGCATTACCGGAACTTTTGTCAATAGCTCCACTGTCGTGGACCAACTTAGGACTAACGCGGCGGGAGCCTTCGCCGAGCGCATCGAAAATACGACGTTGGCATTAAAGCTTAGACCGAACCAGCAGTTTGATCTCATCACCTATCTTGACAACAGCGGCAGTTCGACTTACCACGCGGCGCAATTCACTCTGCGCCGCCGCTTCGCCAGCGGATTGGGTTTGAGCCTGGCTTACACTTTCGGTAAGTCTATCGATAATCAATCGGTCGACCCAGTAGGTGCAGCCTCCGGCGGGGGACTGTCTACGACGAACTCACGTACTCCGATTGATAACCGCGACTGGCGCATTGAGCGGGCGCGTTCCGACTTTGATCGCACGCAGGTTCTGACCGTTGCTTCTGTGTGGGAACTGCCAGTCGGGAAAGGCAAGCGCTTTCTGAACGGCAACAATAGGTTCGTCAATCAATTTTTCGGCGGTTGGAGCATAAACGGCATCTACACATACATGTCCGGCGAGCCTTTCAGCGTTCGCAGCGGTTCGAGAACCTCTAACTCCGCCCACGAATCAAGGGCCGTGGTTCTGACTCCAATCAAAGCCAGGTTGCAGAATATTCCGAACGTCATCGGTCCTGTGGTCTTCCCTGACAACAAGGCCTTTGCCATCCCTGAGCCGGGACAGAACGGTTCAGGTCGCAACATCTTCGTAGCTCCGAGCTACTGGAATCTGGACCTGGGATTCATCAAAATCTTCCCAATAACGGAGCGCTTCAAGTTGCAGTTCAGGTCCGAACTGTTTAATGCGCTCAATCACCCGAATTTCGACAACCCGCGTGATGCGTCCGCCGGCTCTCCTAGTATTCAGTCTGATATCTTCGCCAGGACTTGCTGTGCGGCAGTGGCACCACCTTCTTCGCAAACTATCATTCAGACTGGCGAGTCAGCGCGGATCATTCAATTCGCGTTGAAACTTCAATTCTAACACTTGAGCATCAAGCAAACAGCGAGGCATCCCGCGAGGTCTCGCTGTTTTGTTTTCTAGAGCCTGCGGGTAACGATACTTCTCTTTCGCGCCGATAGAGGAGCGGGATCGTAGCCCACAGGCGGAGCGTGCCACAAAGAGTGCGTCGTCAAGTCAGGTCCTGGGCGTTTATCTTGAGACTCAAAATCGCACTGTGGTAAACGGTGGAGTGGTTTAGAAAATCAGCTTAAGCCCAAATTGCAGCACGCGCGGTCCGCCGTCGCCCAGACGGGGGTTGCCGGCGTCAACGTCCGGCGTACTTCCAATCGCGCCGAAGGCGCCGCTGTTGACCTGCACATTCGGCAACGCGAAGTTGGGATGATTGAAAATGTTGAAGAACTCGGAGCGGAATTGCAGCGAGACTCGTTCATTGATCCTCGTGTTCTTGTTAATTGATAAGTCAAACACGTTGAAGCGCGGGCCGATGATGATGTTGCGCCCTGCGGTGCCGAACTTGCCTTTTGCCGGAATCTGCCAGGCGGGATTATCGCCCGGACGACAGGTGGGTCTACGTGTGCCATCGGCGTTAAGAACGCACGGATTGATCCATGCGGTGACCGTGCGGCCGCCCGCGTAAATATCACCGATGACGTTTGGACGATCGTTTAGCTCGCCCGTTAGGCTTTCGTCCGTGCTGATGAAAGGCGTGATTGGTATGCCGCTTGACGAAGTAAGGATTCCGGCCAATTGCCAGCCTTCCGTCAAACGCTTCGGCAACCCTTCGAGCCGATGGGGCAGGAACTTCAAATCATAAACGAAGTTTGTAGTGAAGCGATGCCGCACGTCGAAACTCGAAACCGCGCGTTCCGCCCGCGCGTTATAACTATCTTGCGGAAACGAAACGCCCCGCGTGCCCCCGTAAATGCCATTCGAAGCATCATCAATAGACTTGGACCACGTGTAGGAAGCGAAAAGGGTCAGTCCACTCGACAATCGCCTTCGCAGGTATGTCTGCAGCGCGTTATAGTTTGAGTTTGCCGAAGTCTCAAAGTAGTTGATGAAGCTGTACTGCGGAAAGCGCGCGTTGAATGGTCTTCCCACACCAGGCGCTGCCTGATTGATGTCGCGAACCCGATACAGCTTTCTTCCCTGCGATCCCACATACGAAACCTGGACCACTGTTCCCTCGGTGAGCGAGTGCTGGAGATTGACGTTGTAGCTCTGGACGTACGGCGTGCGGAGATTCAGATCAACGCCAAAGATCGGGAAGGGAGTCGGGGGCGCCGTGGTGCCGGGGAAAATCGCTATCCCGGGGCCGAAGGGCACTGTGGCCGTGGACGGGAAGGTCACGTTGAAGGTTCCTAT
>JALYXE010000305.1 GCA_030947265.1 Acidobacteriota bacterium | reverse complement strand
CAAATTCTCAGTAGTAAAGAAATCTTCCACGGACGCGTGTTTGATATTACGGTGGATATGATCCGCGAGGGCGACAAAACCTATCAACGCGAAATTGTGCACCACCCTGGCAGCGCAGTCATCGTTCCTATATTTGATGACGGCACGATCGCTCTGGTCCGTCAGTATCGGCACCCGGCAGTGCGTTATCTGCTGGAAGCACCTGCGGGCACATTGAAGCGCGGAGAAGTTCCCGAGGAGGGCGCGGCCCGTGAACTGGAGGAGGAGTTAGGTTTCGTTGCCGGTCGTTTGCAGAAGTTATCCGAGTTCTTCGTTTCGCCTGGATTCTGCGAAGAGAAAATGTGGGTTTTTCTGGCGACGGAACTGACGGAAACCAAACAGCAGCTTGAGGACGATGAAATTCTCGAGGTAGTACGTCTACCCTTCTCCCAGGCATTAAGCATGATCAGCACAGGTGAAATAGAAGACGCGAAAACCATAATCGGAGTGATGCTGACGGCCCCGCGCGTCGGTCCGTCGATGCTTGAAGCCGACTATCCCGCAGTCTGAATTTAACAACATCCAAAGACATTGCGTAGTGCAATTAAGGGCAGTGGGTCAACTTGAAATTCAGCCGCCGATTAACGCGAATGAACGCGAATCTGAAGAAGACTAGACTAGAAGGATCGCCAACTGCGATGAGCTTTCCGAATTTCACTTCTACTTTTTGTTTCCAAGGTTTGTTTTTCTAATACTTCTTTTTCAGATTCGCGTTCATTCGCATTAATCCGCGGCTGAATGTTTGGTTGCGCCGTCACTATATTCAAAGTGGCCCATTACCCAATTGAGTTTTCGTTTGCCACTTTCGGTTGCCCCTTTAGAACAAACTTCATACACTCATTACCATAGTGTCCGACCAATTTGCTTCGCCAGTCGAACCGCTGATTGAAGCGTCTCCTGATGCTTCCGATAGGCGGCGCAGCCCGCCCGCATTCATGTCGACAACGCCGAACGATCCGCCCTGGGGAGTTTCTCAGGCGTTGCTTATCTGGGTGATTAGCATCGCGTTGCTGTTCATAGTGCCGCTGCTCGCCATCATTCCGTACGTACTCTACAGATTTTTACTTTATGGATCCGTTGAAGGTTTGGGAACTGACGCCAACTTGATCTTTATCTCAATTATCAGTGTTCTGCCGGCTCACATTCTGACGTTCCTGATCATCTGGTTTATGGTCACAAACAGAGGTGGGCGCGCTTTTTGGCAAACGTTCGGATGGACCTGGCCGGAGAACTTTGGGCCCTGGAAAACCATTGGATTGGCTTTGGGTCTCTTTGTTTTAGCGGGCTTCATAACATGGTTAGTTGGCGGCAGCGAGACGCAGCTGGATCAAGTCATTAACAGTTCCCTAAGAGCGCGTTTTGCGACTGCTTTCCTGGCGGCGGCGACTGGACCTTTGGTGGAAGAGCTGATCTATCGCGGGGTGCTCTATTCCGCATTGCAGCGGGCCATGGGGATGATCTGGGCTGTCGCTGTAGTGTCCATACTGTTCGCCGGAGTACACGTTCTTCAGTACTACAAGAATTTAGGCGTGATTGCTGTAATTGTGATCCTCAGCGTCTCGTTGACTCTAGTGCGAGCTTTTACGGGAAGGCTGTTACCCTCATACGTTATGCATCTCGTCTTCAACGGCATCCAGGCGCTTTATCTCGTATTGCAGCCGTTTGTGGGGAAACCCTCAGTGGAGAAGAATGCGGCAGTAGGTTTTATCATTCATAACCTTTCGCGACTCCTATCGTAAACATGGCTTATGAGGTTGTCGTCGTAGGCGGAGGACTCGGCGGACTTACAGTCGCCGCTTTACTCGCCGAAAGGGGAATGAACGTCTGTTTGTTGGAAAGAGAACCGCGAGTAGGAGGCTGCGCGGCAAGCTTCGATAAATTTGGCTACAGTTTCGAGCAAGGCAACGGGCTTTATGCATCGTGGCAACGGAACGAGATCCATGACCGCGTGTTCTCCGAACTGCCAGTTGAACCTCCCGAAGTTCGCTTATTAGAACCGAGTTATGCCGTGCGGCTTCCAGATCAATCTGAGATCCAGGTAACCGCCAATACTGAACATTTTGAGGAGAGTCTGCACACAGTTTTTCCAGAATGTGCCGACAATGCAATTGCTTTTTACCGGAAACTGGCGCCTCTAAGCGCAGCGCTGCGGCAATGTCTGCAAAGAGAGCCTGATTTTATCTCGGTCTCCCGATCTCGACGCGCCTACAACCTCTTGTCGGAGGGCAGAGTTGCGTCTCACATTCTCAAGGCCACAAAACAAACCACGCTCGAGCACCTTAATAGAGTCTCTTCGCGCTTCCGTCGTTTCGTGGACGTTCAGTTGCAGTTTCTGGCTCAGGGAGACAGCGCGCAAGTGAACTATCTTAACGCGACGCTCGCATTGAGCGCGCCGCGCGAAGGAATGTTTGCTATTCGGGGCGGTGCTGCAGCGCTGGCAGACAGCCTGCAGGAATCAATAAAACGGAGCGGAGGCAAGATTCGCCTGGATGCTCCGGTGCTCAGGTTGTCCTACGATTCAACCGGAGCGGCGGTGGGCGTTGATCTCCTGAGCGGTGAAACTGTGGCCGCCTCAAAAGCCATTGTCAGCAATTTGACTTTGTGGGATACCTACGGGAAGCTCGTGGGTCTCAATCGCACGCCAAGTGAAATCCGAAAACAACTAAACGCTGCGCGCGGCTGGGGTGCATACCTCCTCTATCTGGCCATGGACGAACACGTGGCAAAGTCATTATCGTCAAGCCATGTTTTAGCGCTGACCGGTTGGCAGGACGGTGAGGATTATGATCCTCAAAACAACCAATTCTTATTTGCCGCCGCACCCTCCTGGGATTCAAGAGGACCGGACGGTAAACGAGCGGTGACCCTTCACGCCTTCACCGATGTCGACGAGTGGTTTACGTTTCACCGAGACGAGACGGAGCTGGAGCAAAAAGATCAGCACATGCTGGAAGTCTGCTGGCATCAACTTCACGCCGCGATGCCCGAGTTAGGGAGCAACGTCGAAGTCATCGAGACTGCCACGCCACGGAGCTTTTATGATCTAACGCGCCGAAAATTAGGCATGGTAGGCGGCGCCATTGCAGCCCCAGACTATTTCTGGTCTAAATCCCCGTCGTACCAGACTTCTTTGCCCAATCTATTCATTGTTAGCGACACAGTTCAGGGCGGATGCATAGCCGGCCTCACACGGTCTGCACTCGTCCTGGCCAACAAGATTAGCCAGATATAAGCCCCTAGCATCTGGCGACGAGAATAAGAGGGTGGACAAATGTGGTTGTCTAGTGTATACGTGCACCAGACATTATGTTTATCACTATCGACGAGAGGGATCGACGGCCCGTTTATCAGCAAGTTGCCGATGAAATAAAGGGTCTGATCGCTGCAGGTGAATTGCCTGAAGGCACTTCTCTGCCACCGGTTCGTCAGGTAGCGGCAGATCTCGGCGTAAATCTTAATACGATAGCCTTCGCTTACCGGCAGCTTCAGACTGAGGGGTTAGTCAAAATCAGGCATGGAGCTGGAGCGGTGGTAGCATCGCGATTTTCAAGTGAAACAACTGCCGAACAACTGCGCAGTCAGCTGGCCACGGCTTTAAATCATTTGGCTCTTGCTGGTTTAAAGTTAAGCGAAGTGAGGGCAGTCGTAGAGAATGAGTTGAGTCGACTCTTTAAGGGGGGTAACCCGCAGCTTTAACGCGGGCTGGATCATTACCCGCGCCCTAGGGCGGTGAAGGTTGCCTTGGACGGTCGCGGTGAGATTCACGCATCTCGCGTTGGGAATCAGGCATGCTGCGAGCGGGGACTGATGTAGGTGGCGGATTGATTATGGAACCTCCGGCACCGCCAGCACTCGCGCCGGTTGAAGTGCCCGTGGGGCCCGTGGGGCCGCTGAACACTGGCCCAGGATAGTATCCGCGACCGCAACAAGCGGCGCCGCCATAACCGAAGCTGGTATAAGTACTCCCGTAAGGTGACCTCCAGCCAAAGTAGAAAGGAAGGAAAGTAAAGCCGCCGATCGAGGGGTTATACAGCCAAAACCCTGAACGTCCCGTAAAACCGAAGAATTCCTCGCTAACGGTGGACAGGAAGGCATTGACCATCCTTCCAGACAGCCTACTGTTGGCCTGGGCTAAAGTCTTAGCCCGATCCTTGCTCCAGTCTTCCAAAGGCTCTTGCTCTTTCTTATCAGCTTTTTCCAGCTTAGCCACCGAAAATGAGTTTCTGCTGAACACCACTTTGTTTCCACCCTTAATCTTTGTGTGGGAGCCCATCAGCATCACTCGGCCCTTTCTTACAATAAGTTCCGTGGTATCTTCGGGCACAACATTAACTCGATAAAGTCCGCGCCGGACAATAGCCATCCGTGTCTGGGGTGTGGTGATACTAATCAGCAGCTCGCTATCGTCCGCACCGGTAACTTCCAGGATTGCAGTCCCTTTTACAAGACGGACTTCCAGGTTTTCCAATGAGTTGTCAGCCAACTCAAACTCGGAATTCTCGCCGATGCGCATGTATGATCCCGGATTGAGGAGCATCTCCACTCGACCGTCGAAGCCCGTCCTTACGACGTCGCCGGCTTCAAGATCTTCCTTAATTGTGAGCTGTTGCCATTCGGAGTTTCCATGGCCGTGCATAGTGGCGCGACCGGTTACAGCATTAATGCCGCCGGCCTGTGCCGAGATGACAAATTTTTCGCGGTTCTGGGCGTGGCTTGTAGAAGGAAGGGAAACTACTGACACAAGAATAAAAACCGCCGCAATCTGGGTAAGGAAAGCTTTTCTCATGGAATTTCCTTTTTCGCTGCCGGTTTCTGGCTGAACGACTCTGGGGATAGTTGATTATAGTCCTCTGGCGCTCATTTACAAGTCTTTGATTCGTATCTGGTGGTTTCGGATTGGGCTAGTTTGAAAAACTCTTGGCGTAATACCCCTGTTTAGTGCGAGCAACGACATCACCGCGATCTCCAATTTGAACGCTTATCGAGCGCCACTTTCCATCTCGCACTATTTTCGATGGTCGGTAGCCGATGCTGTAAACCCGACTCAGGTCCCCAATCACCTGCTTATATACATCATCCAAGTCCTTCAACTTGTTTGCGCGATAAAAACGACTGCCGCAAGCTTCGGCTAACTCAGCAAGTTGATCGCGCGCGACAGCATAGGCAGATCGTGAAGTAGGGTGTCGCTTAACCTCATCCTTTTCCGTGTCAAGGTAGATCGGGAATACTATCGTCTCCGAAGCCCTCACAATACTCAGCAACTCCTAAAAGCTAGTTCGAGATCCTTCGCCAAAAACATCCGGCAAAGCGTTATCAACGCCATCTGTCATAACCACGACTGCGCTGCGCCGCAGCGTATTTCCTGACGCGCGAAAGATTCCAACAACGTAGCCCAAGGCGTCCCAAAATTTTGTGCCGCCCGCCGGTTTTTCAATATCGTCAATCGAGTGTTTTAGCAGTTCGCGATCTCGAGTCAAGGGACAGACTACCTGGGGCACGTCGCTAAATGTGACAACCGAAACGCGATCTATCGGGCGCGTGGCCTCGACAAATCGCCTGGCTGAACTGCGAATGAGCTTTAGCTTGTCGTTGGTTGATCCCGAAAGGTCCAGCAGCAACACGAGATCGAAAGGTGAGTCAGCGGCAGCAAAGAACGAGATTTCCTGAGGCTGCCCGTCCTCAAGCACCAAAAAATCTTTTTGCTGCAAATCCGGCAAGGCCTTCTGCGGGTTCAAACTCAATACGCTGATCTTGAGATCAACGAGGTCGGAATCAACTCGTATCGTTTCAGTTGGATCCGCTGTCTGACCCAGACAGGCAGCCGGTACTAATAGAGAGAAAAGTAGTGTGACGATCTTGTTTAACTGAAGTTGTCTTGAACCACTCAAACAGCGCTCAGTTTGCATAGTATCCACGCTTACCGCGCGCGACGGCTGAAGGTCGATTAACATTCACGCGGATGGCTCGCCACTTACCGTCCCGGGTTTTGTCGGCGGGACGATATGCAAGACTGTAGACCGTTCCCAGATCCGCCACCACGCGTTCATAAGCGCCGGCCAAATCCTCAAGGCGCTCCACCTCGTAGAAGACGCCACCCCCCGTTGCAGCCATCTCTTTCATCCGGTCATATCCTGCGTCGAAAGCTTCTGGTTGCGTATCCAGAGGACTTAAGGCCTCATATTCCGTGTTCAACCACAGAGTGTAAAGCACTCCGTCAAACTCCTGCACGCGGCTGAGCAAATCTTTGTACGAAAGTTTTGAACCACCGCCCTGAACGCCTGGAATGCTTCCATCCAGACCGTCACTCATAAGGATGATAGCCGTACGCCGTGATTTCTTCGCATCCTGGTACAACTGACTCACAGCAAAGTTAATCGCATCGTAAAGTTTCGTATCTCCCGGAGCTGTGTCCATAGCATTAACGCGTTGATGCAAAATTTGTCTATCCAGAGTTACTGGTGACAGCACGGTAGGCTGACCGGCGAAGGTAATGACTCCGATTCGATCGGAAGGACGAGCGGCGTCAACAAATCGCAGCGCTGCGGATCGTATGAGCTTTACGACGTCACGCGTGGAACCAGAGAGATCGATCAATAACAACAAATCAAAAGGCGCCGACGAAGACTCGAACTGAAGGATTTGTTGCTCGGTGCCATTTTCGAAAAGTCTGAAATCAGACTTGCCTAAGCCCGCGAGACCACGATTAGTGTTTCTATCGATTACGCTCATATTGAGCGTCACGAGTTGGGAGTCGACACGAATGATGTCGCCTTCACTCACTTCCTGCGTGTCCAAAGCGGGTGCGGGTATCCCGGCTGCCTTGGCAGGACCTTCCGCGGCTGGCAAATCACGCGCTTTTGTGCTGGCGGTCTCAGCTACCGCCCCAGCGTTCGTCAGCAAGAGCGTCACGTCGCCCGTTTCCGTGTTGATCCTCAACGTCTGTTCACCAGTACCCAAGCGGGCTTGTAAAACATGACCGTTCTCGCTTAACAGTTGAGGAAGTTCAGATTTGACTACACCTTTTGCCGACCTGGCGGCGATGTCAGCATTCGCGGCTCCCAAAAACTCTACAGTGACGGGGCCTGCGACAGACCTGACCGCTGCGGAGGAGGGAATGCCCCGCATCGATATTTGACCAGTGCCAGTAACAATCTCTACATGCGCAGTTTCAGGGATCTTGATAGCCAACTTTACTGCAGCAGCGGGCTCCGTCAGCCGGCGGACAATACTGATGGCCAGCAGTTGGTTTCTGTTTGCGATTACGACTGGCGAACGGGCGAGCGGCCTGGTTCCCTCAATAGTCGCGGTAACAGAAACATATTTTTCCTTCCACACTTCAGTTGCAACTTCGCCATACTGATTCTCGATCCGGAGGTGGCCACCCGCTGGTAATTCGACTTGAACACCTTCGAAAGTATTACTTGAATTAGTTTGGGCGAAGCAGGAGAAAGCGACCAGCGTGGGGAATAGAGCAGCGGCGAATACACGTCTAAGCGAATACAAGAACATAGTAGTGTTTGGAGTAATCGAACCTGAATACGGGGGGATTTGCCGTAATTTCTCACACCCAAAATTATCAAAGCTCTGCGTGGGGACTCCGTGTTTGGAGTCGTAGCCTACGGCTATTTTTCAATCATATCAAGCATTGAGCTCTCTTTTCTGGAAGAGGCATGGATCTTCGGAACCGGCGCTTGTCCTCCCAGGTCCCCAAGTCGTAAGAGCAAATTACCTGGATTCGTGGCGTAAGGCATCGCTCCTTCCTGGGTCAAGACTCCGTCGCGAACCATTTTCTCGATCACGTCGTCAAACGTTTGCATACCGTCCTGGTCTCCCTGCTCCATCGCATCGAGCAAAGACTTGCCTTCCGTCTCACCCTTTTCGATGTATTCGCGCGTACGCATGGTTGACTTGAGGATTTCGATGGCCGCAACTCGGCCCAGTCCGTCAGGCCGAGGAATCAGGCGCTGCGAAATAATGTAGCGAAAGGATTGTGCTATCCGAGTTCGAATGACTGGCTCCTCATTTTTCGGAAAAACCCCAATAATGCGATCCACTGTTTTCTAAGCGTCGATAGTGTGCAGCGTAGATAAAACCAGGTGACCAGTTTCGGCAGCCTCAAGTGCTACTTCTATTGTCTCCTTGTCGCGCATTTCACCGACGAGAATTACTTTCGGCGCCTGTCGGAGAGCCGCCCGCAAGGCGGTCGCAAAATCTGGCGTGTCAGAATGGAGCTCGCGTTGGTGAATGGTTGACTTTTTATGATTATGCAAAAACTCGATAGGATCTTCGATTGTAACGACGTGGTAATAATGTACCTCATTAATCAGATCGATAATCGCGGCCAGAGTCGAACTCTTGCCGCTCCCGGTCGGGCCAGTAACGAGTACTATCCCGTTTTTGATGTCTACGATCTGCTTTAACTGCCCAGGTAACCTGAGAAGATCAAAGTTGGGTGGTTCGGTAGGAATTACACGCATGACGATGGCATGAGTGCCACGCTGCATAAAAATATTCACGCGAAAGCGCACTTCGCCGGGAACGCCAAAAGAAAGATCCGCGGACCCATTCCTTTCCAGGCTCTCCGCGGCATTCTGATGATTTCCAATGATTAATTTAGCGATGCTGGCCGTGTGAGCCGGAACAAGCTTTTCCAGTCCAGGAATCTTAACTGGTTGAAGTTTCCCCGCCAGTTCTACCTGAGGCGGCCGGCCTGGCGAAAAGATCAAATCGCTTACTTTGTCGGAGATTTTCAGCATCTGCCGCAACATGGCGATAAAGTTTAATGGTAAAGGGGGATTGCCCAGGGGGTTTGAAGTGGTTGGAGTGCTCATTTTCTATTTGGAACTTTCCCTTGTTAGTAACGTCAACGGTTATAGCGGAAAATTGTTTTGAACGAAACAAACCCAAAGACCTGTCGCGTACATCAAATAATGAGTCAAGGGACGCGACTTTTTTAGTACGCAGACTATTCTTCAAGAAGGAGTCACCGAAAAGATATGGCAACCTACAGGGATCCTGTCAGATGCTTTGCCCCACTTGAAGTGCTCGAGCGCCTGCTGGAAATCCGCTCAGAATCGGGTTTCAGTTCCGGCGTTTATCTCCTTCTACCCGATGATCTGGCAGACTATCTCGATGCGCTTGGATTCGATGTCTACGCATTTTCCCGGGCCGAGACTGAGTTTCACTTCGGAGATTACCACGCGCCGCTGGCGCCCGGCGGGGATCATGCACATTGTTCACTGACTGCCCATTAGTTACCAAAGCGCTTTTCCGTCCATGAGATCGATGGGGTCAATGGTCTCAACACTGACCGCGGTGATCTCAGTCCGCACGGGCCCTGGAACAGTAATCTAGAGGGCCTTGATTACAAAGAAGGTGACGTCGTCAGTCGCGCCTCGCCCGTCGGTCCATTCAATTACTACTTTCTGAACTGCCGTAATCAGATCACGAGCACCAAGGTGGCGATTAGCTATAACCGCTTCTGCAAGGCGCTCGCGACCGAATTCTTCTCCCTGCAAATTTTGGGCCTCCGTCACGCCGTCCGTATAAAGGACCAGCACTTCGCCGGGTTCAGTCGTCAGGTAATACTCATGATAGCGAGTGTCTCTGAACATCCCGAGGGGAAGGCTACCGCGATCGATAAACGTTGGATTGCCATCCTTATCAAGCAGGAGTGGAGGATTGTGGCCGGCATTTGTATAAGAGAGAGTTTTGTTCGTGACGTCAAGGATGCCGTAGAAGGCCGTGACAAACTGGTTTCGCTCGATGGATTCCCAAAGCAAATAATTTACCTTGGCCATTGAGATGTGAGGAGAATAACCAATGTGCGTGGCCGCGCGCAAACTCGCGCGCAGGAATGCCATGAGCAGAGCTGCGGGCACTCCTTTGCCGGACACGTCAGCGATTACCAGTCCAATTTGATCGTCGTAAATCTTTACCCAATCGTAGTAATCTCCGGATACTTCTTCTGTAGGAAAGTTGTAGGCACTGATGTCGTAGCCCTCTAGCTGCGGATCCTTAGCCGGGAGCAACTCCAACTGGACCTGGCGCGCTACCTCAAGCTGGCCTTCGAGCCGCTTCTTTTCTATCAACTGTTCATGAAGCATCACTTTCTCGATAATGATGGCAACTTGCGAAGCCAGCATCATAAGAACCTGGAGGTCATCCTCTGAATAGGCATCGAGTTCGTCGCTCTCGAGGTCAAATACGCCAATTACTTCCGTATTGGAAATGATTGGGGCCACCATTTCAGAGCGCGTCTCGCTGCGCGCATTAATGTAGTGGGGTTCCTTTCGAACGTCGGGAGAATTGATCGGCTCAGCAGAAAGCGCCACTTGCCCGAGCAGACCTTCCCCTAGTTTCAGGTGTAGATGAGTCAATTCGTCGATGTCATACCCCCGAACTGCCTCCGCCTGGAACACGCAGGGCTCCTCGCCTTCAGCAACTGCGCTCTCGTCAACACACTTCACGAGGAAGATTCCTGCAGCATCATATGGAACAAGAGAATCCAACGTGTCCATCACCAGATTCAGGACCTCTTGCAGGTCGAGTGATCGACTAATCTTCTTAGTAATGTCCAGCAGCATGCGCAGCTTGTCGGTAGTCGTCAGGCCGGGCAAAGGCAGCTCTTTTATCTGTTCGCTCATAACTCCTTCATAGTGTCAGCG
>JALYXE010000303.1 GCA_030947265.1 Acidobacteriota bacterium | reverse complement strand
TCTGACTTCTGACTTCTGACTTCTGACTTCTGATTTCTGACTTCTGACAAACGGAGCGCAAATGGCAGAGAAGAAGATCAACAAGATCGTTTTAGCCTACTCCGGCGGTCTCGACACTTCCGTCATGCTTCGCTGGCTGAAAGAGCGCTACGCTTGCGAAGTGGTATGTTACTGCGCCGATGTGGGCCAGGGAGATGAGTTGAGCGGTCTGGAAGAAAAGGCCCTGAAGACTGGTGGTTCAAAGCTCTACGTTGAGGACCTCCGTGAAGAATTCGTTCGTGAATATGTCTGGACAGCAGTCAAGGCTAATGCGGTCTATGAGGGCGTTTATCTTATGGGTACTTCCCTGGCCCGACCAGTGATCGCAAAGCGGCAAATAGAGATCGCGCGCAAAGAGCGTGCGGACGCTGTGGCTCACGGAGCCACCGGCAAAGGAAACGATCAAGTGCGGTTTGAGCTGACCTATTACGCTCTGCAGCCGGACATCAAAGTGATCGCTCCCTGGCGGGAGTGGGAGTTTAAGGGCCGTAGCGACCTAATTGCTTACTCGAAGGAGCACAACATACCGATTACGGCAACCCACGAAAAGCCTTATTCCACCGACCGCAACTTGATGCATGTCTCCTACGAGGGTGGCATTCTGGAGGACCCATGGGTGGAACCGCCTGAAGACATATTTCAGCTCACGCGCTCTGCGGAGAAGGCGAAATCGGAAGTTGAATATATCGAGGTGTCTTTCGAGCATGGTGAGCCGGTGGCAGTCAACGGCGAAAAACCTGGACCAGTGGCGCTTCTGGAAAGTCTAAACAAGTTGGGCGGGGACCACGGCATTGGTCGTGTTGATGTGGTTGAGAATCGTTTCGTAGGAATGAAGTCGCGGGGAGTTTACGAGACGCCTGGCGTCACGATTCTGCAGTCTGCGCACCGGGCATTGGAATCGATAACGCTCGACCGGGAAGTCATGCATTTACGAGATTCTCTAAGCGTGAAGTTTGCGGAGAGTGTCTATTACGGATTCTGGTTCGCTCCGGAGTTTGAGTTATTGCGCAAGATGGTTAACGAAACACAACGCAACGTCACAGGCGACGTTAGGTTGAAACTCTTTCGTGGCAACGCCATCGTCGTGGGTCGTCGCTCGCCGCACTCACTCTATGACGAAAAGGTAGCGACGTTCGAAGCAGACACGGTTTACAACCAGCGCGACGCTGAAGGCTTCATCAAGCTGAACGCGCTGCGGCTGAGGTTGGGAGGTGGGAAAGAGCGGCGGCATGCCCCCTTCCTAACCCAGAGCTGATTTGATGGGCAGACAGCACGAGCAGATGGCCGGCAGCAGGAGATCGAGCGGATGGCCAAGCGGAAAGGCGTTCACAGCTGAAGCCGAGAAGCTTTTAAAGTCTTAGTTCGATATTCCTTCAGGGGAGAAGAAGAACTTAGGTACGAAAGTCTTGCGGTTGGGAAGGGGGGATGACCCCGCCGGGTTGAGGAGGAAAAGATGAAATCAGAAATCCACATTGTCGGCGCCGACAAAGTTGGTTCAGCTACTTCTCCGCTTAGTGTCAGCAAGACTGTGGCGATGCTTCCCTTTGCTGAGTTGCCGCGAGCAGGTGACGTGATTGTAGTTCGTGCGCTCACCGACAGCGCAACCTACAACATGCTCGAACTGCCAACGGGACGACTCGCCAAAATCAATCCAGGCGATGTGCTTATTGGAGTCCTCGGCAGAAGGCGCGCATTAAAAGGCTTCGTCGGTGACGTACCCGCAACCGTACATGCCGGCGACGAGTTGCACCTGCTAAACATGGGCGGCGTCATCGGGTGTTGCACGGGTCACCATTCGAGCCTTGGTGACGCGATTAAGGTTGAGGTGATGGGTCTTGTCTGTAATGAGGAAGGTCGAGTGCTGAACATAGCTGACGCCGCGCTGCCTTCGCGAACCATCCTCGGCGAGACTGCGGCGCTCGTCATAATCGCGGGAACGAGCATGAACAGTGGAAAGACCTACGCTGCGACTGAGCTAATCAAACAGGCGACCCGCGCTGGGCTCAGGGTCGCAGGTGCCAAGCTCTCAGGCGTCGCCTGTCTACGCGACACCTTAAACATGGCCGATCATGGAGCCATAGCCACTGCAAGTTTTCTTGATTGTGGTTTGCCCTCGACCGTAGATGCCGGCGATCTTTCTCCCATCGCCAGGGCAATTATTGCGAAGCTCAACCAGAGCTCGCCCGACTTGATCGTAATCGAGTTAGGAGACGGTATTCTGGGCGGTTACTCGGTTGAATCCGTTTTCGACGATCACGAATTGCGAGCGGCAACTGCCGCAATTATCTTCTGCGCTTCCGACTATGTAGGTGCCTGGGGAGGTATTGAACTGTTCCGTCGCCGCGGCATCGAAGTCGATTTGATAGCGGGATCTGTGACAGACTCCCAGATGGGGCAGGACTACGTGGAAAAAGAGTTTGGTGTGCCGGCGGCGAATGCGCGCCGCGACGGTGCGCGACTCTTTCAACTAATTCGGGCGAAGCTCGAAGCGGTCCGCTCCGAAGTCGGGGTCTAGTCTAACCTGGCTTGCGGCGCCGGCGAACGAGCGCGATAACCAGACAAGCGATGCCAATATAAATGAAGGCTCGCTGCCCGTTAAAACCGATCGCGATAAAAGCGATGGCCAGAATCACAAAAACCAGGGAAGTGTTTGGCATTTTTCGAGTCGTGACCTCGAGCGCCCCCGCGCGGCTATCCCGCCGGGAACGTCGCTCCAATTGGTTTTCGGCTGACGTTGTAACACAGGATACAGAGGAGCGTTAAGCGCTAATGGCCCGTGACAGAATCAGGATTGCGATCTTCGGCGGTTCCGGGTACGGCGGATCGGAGTTGCTCCGCATTCTGCTTTTCCACCCGAACGTCGAAATCGCCTTTGTCACGGCAAACGAGCAGGTCGGTAAGCCTGTCGGCGAAGTTCACCGAAATCTTTTAGGGCTCACGGATCTGGTCTTTTGTCAGGCGCCGTCAGATCCGGATGCACTCGGTGATCTTGATTGCGTCTTTCTCGCGTTGCCACATGGGCAGGCGATGGACATTGTTCCCGGCTTGCCAAAGAAGGTGAAAGCCATTGACTTGTCTGGCGACTTTCGCCTGCGGAACCGGGACATTTTCGAGCAACACTACAGTCGTACGCACACGTCCATGCAGTCGCAGGCAGAGTTTGTTTATGGGTTGACGGAGACAAATCGCGAGGCAATCAGGAGCGCTCGTATGATAGCCAATCCCGGTTGCTTTGCCACTTCAACCCTGCTCGGACTGGCGCCCCTGGTCGCCAATAAACTTATTAGCGGCCGCGTCATTGTAGATGCCAAGACCGGTTCGTCTGGCTCGGGCGCGAAGGCGGCAGCGAACACACATCATCCACAGCGTATGAACTCATTTTATGCTTACAAACCATTCATACATCAACACGTGCCTGAGGTCGAGCAGGAACTCGGGCGCGTTGGTGATTGGACCAGCGAGTTGGTTTTTATGACGCATTCGCTGCCCGTTGCGCGAGGAATCTTCGCTTCGATCTATGTGGAAACCAAGAGTGAGCTGACGGAGGAAAAGCTGCGTTCGATGTTCGCCGACTTCTATCGAGGATCTTTTTTCGTTCGCCTGGTGAAGGGCTCCCCGGACATCAACTGGGTGAAGACCACCAACTTTTGAGATCTGGGCTTTGCCGTTCGCGAGCGGCAGGTGGTTGTTTTTTCGGCCATCGACAATTTGGTCAAAGGCGCTGCCGGCCAGGCGGTTC